>JANPNF010000224.1:0-9628 GCA_031427315.1 Burkholderiales bacterium
ACGATTTCGACCACCGGGCGCTGCTCCTGAGGGTGCATGCCGAACGGGATGCCGCGGCCGTCGTCATGCACGCTCACCGAGCCGTCAGCGTGCAAGGTCACATCGATGCGCTTGCCGTGCCCTGCCAGGGCCTCGTCGGCCGCGTTGTCAATCACCTCCTGCACGATGTGCAGGGGGCTGTCGGTACGGGTGTACATGCCGGGCCGTTGCTTGACCGGCTCCAAGCCTTTGAGCACGCGGATCGAGGCTTCACCGTAGCTGGCAGGGCTGACGGAGGGAGAAGAAGAAGGCGAGCGTGCGGGGGGGCGGGTGACCATGGCGATGGATTGTAGGGAGCGGGTTCACGCGGCCATCAGCACCCGTCGCGCGGTCGGTTCGATGCGCTGACATACATTTCCGCACGCGCTCCAGCCCATCGACATGACCGATCCTTTTGCGCTTGAACCGCGCCTGTCATCCAACCCCACCGGCCCCACCGCCTCCGCGTGGGTGCAGCGCTGGTCGCACCTGGTGGCGCCCCACGGCAGCGTGCTCGACGTGGCCTGCGGCAGCGGCCGCCACACGCGCTGGTTTCACGAACGTGGTTGCGCAGTCACAGCGGTAGACCGCGATGCCGCAGCGCTGCAAGGCCTGCAGGGTGTGGCGCGCACCGTGGTTGCCGACCTCGAAGGCCAGCCCTGGCCCCTACCGGGTGAAACCTTCTCCGCGGTGGTCGTGACCAACTACCTCTGGCGCGCGCTGCTGCCCGACATTGCCCGCAGCCTCGGTGCCGGGGGAGTGTTGATTTATGAAACCTTTGCCGAGGGGAACGCGAGCGTCGGCAAGCCTTCCAACCCCCACTTTCTGCTGCGCCGGGGTGTGAGTTGCTGCAATTCGCAGCAGCCCACGGCCTGCGAATCGTGGCCTATGAAGATGGTTTTGCCAGCCCACCCGATCGCTACCTTCAGCGCCTCGTTGCGGTACGCCCTTCGGCCAATGCTGCCGACGCGGCGGATGTGCAGCGCTGTCCGTTGCATCCCTCGTGAACCGTCGCCGCGCCAGCTAAAATCAAAAGCTTGCAAGGAATTTCCATGAAACCGATCACTGGCAGCATTGTCGCGCTCATCACGCCGATGCACGAAGACGGCAGCGTCGCCTACGACACGCTGCGCAGCCTCATCGACTGGCACATCTCCGAAGGCACCGATTGCATCGGCGTGGTCGGCACCACCGGCGAGTCGCCCACGGTGTCGGTCGAAGAGCACTGCGAGATCATCCGCGTGGCGGTCGACCATGCGCGCGGGCGCGTGCCGATCATGGCGGGCGCTGGCGGCAATTCCACGCGTGAGGCCATCGAGTTGACGCGCTACGCGCAGCAGGTGGGAGCCGACTGTGCGCTGTCGGTGGTGCCCTACTACAACAAGCCTTCGCAAGAAGGCATCTACCAGCACTTCAAGGCGATCGCCGAGGCGGTCGATTTGCCGCTGGTGCTGTACAACGTGCCTGGTCGCACGGTGGCCGATATGCAGCCGGAAACCACGCTGCGCCTGGCTCAGCTGCCCGGCATCGTCGCCGTCAAGGAAGCCACCGGCAACATCGAACGCGCTGCGTTGTTGATCAAGCACGCGCCCACCGGCTTTGCGATTTATTCCGGCGACGACCCGACCGCCATCGCGCTGATGCTGCTCGGCGGGCACGGCAATGTCAGCGTCACCGCCAACGTCGCGCCGCGCGCGATGCACGAGCTGTGCGTCGCGGCCATGGAGGGCAAGGTGCGTGAAGCCACTGCGATTCACATGCGGCTGCTGCCGCTGCACAAGCACCTGTTCACTGAACCCAGCCCAGCGCCCACCAAATGGGCCTTGGCCCAACTCGGTCGCTGCAAGAACACCTTGCGCCTGCCGCTGGTGCCACTCACGCCAGCGGGTGTCGCCACCGTCAGCGCGGCCATGCGTGATGCCGGCTTGCTGTGAGCGGCCGTCGCCGGTCGCTCTCGCCACCTGAGATGTCCTTACTTTTGCCATCGGCGACCCATGGTTTGCGCAGCCGCTGCGCTGCCACCGCCCCCACGGAGATGAACAACGTGACAGATACGAAACAAGACCGCTTCGGCACCGCATCGAACCATAGCTTGCGGGCCTGGCGCGTCGCCAGCTCGATGGTGGCGATCAGCCTCGCCGGTTGCACCTCGGTGGGCGGATTGTTCAAGGGAGACAAAGTCGACTACCGCGCCCAATCGGCTCAGACGCAGGGCCTGGAAGTGCCACCAGATCTGACGCAGCTGGCCCGCGACTCGCGCTACAAGCAAGACGGCTCGGGTGTCGTTAGCGCGGCGACCTATCAAGCGCCTTCATTTGGCGGGGCCACCAACGGTGGCACGAGCGTACCGGGCGTGGCGCCCAACACCGATCCGAATGTGACGATCGAGCGCAGTGGCAACGACCGCTGGATCGTCACCACGTTGACCCCCGAGCAGGTGTGGCCGAAGCTCAAGCAGTTCTGGGGTGAGCGCGGCTTCAAGCTCGCCGTCGAGCAGGCCGACGTCGGCGTGATGGAAACGGAGTGGAACGAAAACCGCTCCAAGATTCCGCAGGACTTCATCCGCTCGACGATCGGACTGGTGTTGGATGCCGCCTGGGACAGCGGCGAACGTGACCGCTACCGCACGCGCGTGGAGCGCGGCGCCAACGGCAGCGAGATCTACATCAGCCACCGAGGTGCGGAAGAAGTGCTGACCGGCTCCAACAAGGACAGCAGCACCTGGCAGCCGCGCACCGCCGCGCCTGAACTCGAAGCCGAGATGCTGCGTCGGCTGCTGCTCAAACTCGGCGCGCCGGAAGAAAAGGCCACCGCATTGGTCGCGCCCGGAGCGCTGCCGCCTGCGCGTGCGCGCATGCTGTCAGGCGGCCCTGCGGGCGCCATCGAAGTGGACGACGATTTCGACCGCGCCTGGCGGCGAGTCGGTCTGGCGCTCGACCGCAGCGGTTTTGCCGTCGAAGACCGCGACCGCGCGCAGGGCTTCTACTACGTGCGCTACACCGATCAGAACGAGGCTCCGACCAAAGAGGAGCCGGGCGTGATCAACAAGCTGCTGAACTTCAGCGGCTTCGGCAGCGACAAGAAGGACCCGAAGCAGGTGGTTCGCTACCGGGTGCAGGTCAAGGGCGATGGGCGACAAAGCAAAGTCACCGTGCAGAATTCCGACGGTGGTGCACCCGACAACGATGTCGCCACGCGCTTGGCCAATGTGTTGGTGGCCGACCTGAAATAACCGCTGGTACACGCCCACGAAAAAGCCGCCCGAGGGCGGCTTTTTCGTGACAGGGTAAACCGATCACTTCTTCATCATGTCTTTGGCGGCATCAGCTGACTTGGCAGCGGCGTCCTTGGCGGCATCGGCAGCCATATTGGCGGCGTCCTTGGCAGCGTCAGCAGCCATGCCGGCACCACTGGCGGCGCTCATCGTCGCGTCGGCAGCGGCTGAAGCAGCGGTGGCGACAGCGGATGCGGCAGCGGCTTCAACAGCAGCCACGGCTGGAGCAGCGGCAGCAGAAGCGGCTTCCATGGCCGGAGCGATTTCCGCCTTTTTGCCGCAAGCAGTAAGAGCAACAGCAGCAAACAGGGTGGCCAGCACAAGCGACTTGTTCATATTCATCCTCGATCAAAAAGGTTCATAAAAAGGAAAAGCTCCAGAGCCATCGTCTGAACGACAAACCCAAAACTCAGGCGCTAAAGGCCAATAAACCCCTAGCCAGCAGCCGATAAGTATATGTCGCGGCTGCGTAATGAATCACAAACCGAGCGTGCTGGCCGGGAAGGCGTCGACGGAACGTTGCATCAACGCGTCAAGCCGTTCCCGCTCGTGCATGGCGAAGGCGACATCAGTGGATACCGAGCCACGCCAGCGCTCGCGATCAATCAAGCGCAGCGTCACGCAGCCGGGAGCGAGCAGCACACACGGCAGCGGAGTGGGGGTCGCCTCATCGTGCGCCCGGCAATGCACCACATGAGATCGCTGTTGGCGCCACGCCACCCAGCGCGGATGCTGTCGCTGAAGGTGGTCGTAGCGGCTGGCCAGCACGGTGCAACGGCGGTGCGAGCTAGCCCAATATGACAGCTGCGCGATGACCTCCGGATCGTTGAGCGGCCAATCGGCAAAGTCCTCGTCGCACAGCCAGATTTCGCGCGTTCCCGCGGCAGCAATCTCGGCAAATGCCGATCGCAGGGCTGCCTGAAACTGGGCTCGGTTGTCGATCACACCATCGACTGGAAGATTCACGCTCAACCTCCTCGCTGTGCCTGCTTCAGGCGCAGTGTCTCAATTTCCAGCCTCGCCCTCAACAGCCCGCACCCAGCCTTGAAAAACCCAGGACTGCAGCAGCTCCCAGGCGTCGGCACCGAGTTGCGCCACCGCCTTCGCGTCGAGGAAACGATGGTCGGCTAAGCGCTGCATCAAGCGGGCTTCGCGGCCTGAGGCCACGAAGGATTCGCCGTTGATGAACACATTCATGCCGTCGTAGAGCATGCGGGTGCGCCCATCGAGTGCCACGGCACAGCGGCCGGGCAAGGCATCGACCGGCTCGAACCAGGTTTGCGGCCTCGGCTCGCTGAGCCATTCGCCCAAAGCGCAATTCAATGAGTGCGGGTCATCGACCATTCGCCTGACCGCATCGGCAGCGAATTCGGCCAGGCGCGCAGGAATGCGCGCGGGTTGATCGGTGGCGGCTTGCGACGCATCGCGGTAGCGAATCGCCACGCTGTCGTCGTCGTCATCCGCGCCGTCGAGCATGCGCTGCAGCACCTGCGTGCCGACTTCGCCGCGGGTTGGCGCCCGAAAACCGATCGATGCGGTGATGCAGTCGCCATCGGCCACGCCATCGTGCGCCCAGCCGGGCGGCAGGTACAGCATGTCGCCCGCATCGAGCATCCATTCGTGTTCCGGCTCGAAGTTCGCGAGAATCTTTAACGGCATGTCGGGTACAAGCTCGGGCTGCTTCGTGCGGCCGACGCGCCAGCGGCGCCGGCCGTCTAGCTGCAGCAAGAAAACATCGTAGGAATCGACGTGCGGCCCGACGCCACCGCCGTCGGTCGCGCACGAGATCATCACGTCTTCGAGCCGCGCATCGGAGGCGAACCGGAAGCGCGACAGCAAGCGGTGTGCGGCCTCATGGTGCAAATCGACGCCCTGCACCAGCAGCGTCCAGCCGGGCCGCGCCAGCGGTGGCAACTGGCGCCGCTTGAACGGCCCGTGACGCAAGGACCAGCGGCCGTCGCGTTGCTCGATCAAGCGCGACTCGACGCCCTCGGTGGCCGCCAGCGCAAGCAACGCGGGCCGGTCGAGCGCCGGTTCAGCGCCGGGCAGCGCCTGGCGGATCAGCAAGGGCTTCTTCTGCCAATGGCGACGCATGAAGGTTTGCGGGCTGAGGCCGCCCAGCAGCGGTGTGGGGATGTCGATGGTCATGCGCCGGATTGTCTATGTGCGATCATTTCTTGATGCACATCCAATCCCCCTGCGTCGTTGCCCTCACCTGGCGACTCGAAGACGCCCAAGGCCAGTTGATCGACGAACTGGCGCAGCCGGTGGAGTTTTTTTATGGCGGTGTCGATCTGCTCGAACAGGTCGAAGCTGCGGTGCTTGACCAGGCCATCGGCTTCGAAGCCTCGCTGCACCTCGAACCCGAACAAGCCTTTGGCGACTATGAGGCCGGGCTCGTTTTTTTCGAGGAACGCTCAGTGTTTCCCGGCGGCGTCGACGTCGGCATGCAGTTCGAGGGCATGCCCGAAGGCGCGGTGACGCCCGACATGCCCGCCGACGTGCTCTACACCGTCACCGAGGTGTACCCCACGCATGTCGTGCTCGACGGCAACCACCCGCTGGCCGGACTGGCGCTGCATCTGCATCTGAAGGTGCAATCGGTGCGCACGGCCACGGCCGACGAGATCGAGAGGGGCAGCGTCGGGCAACCGGCCTTCAGCGTGCTCAACGCGGTACCGCCGGGCACGCATCTCCACTGATCAGCGGCCCCGATCCGGCAACGCGGCGTCAGCGAGCGCCGGTCGATCCGAAGCCACCCGCGCCGCGATCCGAAACCTCGAACGCATCGACCCGTCGAAACCTCGCCTGCACCACCGGCACGATGACGAGCTGCGCAATGCGCTCCATCGGCTGCACGGTGTAGGCCACCTGGCCGCGGTTCCAGCAGCTGACCATCAGCGGGCCCTGGTAGTCGGAATCGATCAGGCCGACCAGGTTGCCGAGCACGATGCCGTGCTTATGTCCGAGCCCCGAGCGCGGCAGGATCACCGCGGCCAGGCCGGGATCGGCAATGTGGATCGCTAAGCCAGTTGGAATCAGCCGCGTCTGGCCGGGCTCGATCAGCAACGGCTCATCGAGACAGGCGCGTAGATCCAGCCCGGCGCTGCCCGGCGTGGCATAGGCCGGCAGCGCATCGGCCATGCGCGCGTCGAGCAGCTTGACATCAATGGTCGTCATGCAGGTGTCTCCATGGAGGTCAAACGCTGTGCGATGTCAGTGATCAGCCACCGTGCGAGCGTGAGCTTGTCGGCCGGCGGCAGGTCGCGGTGGCCGTGCGCATCGACCAGCACCAGCGCGTTGTCGTCGCGCCCGAAGGTGGCCGGGCCCAGGTTGCCGACGATTAGCGGAATCTGCTTGCGCTCTCGCTTTTCGCGCGCGTGCTTGAGCAGGTCGTGGCTCTCGGCCGCGAAGCCGACGCAAAACGGCTTGCCGGCCGCCAGCGCCTGGGTGGCCACCGCCGCCAGGATGTCGGGGTTCTCAGTCAGCTCGAAGACGGGTGCCGCCTTGCTGCCGATCTTCTTGATCTTCTGCAGGGCGAGGCTGGCAGGCCGCCAGTCGGCCACCGCGGCGGTGGCGATGAACAGATGCTGGGTCGGCGCCAAAGGAATGACTGCGTCGGCCATCTGGACCGCAGTTTGCACATCGATGCGCCGCACACCGCGTGGCGTGGCCAGATGCACGGGCCCGGCCACCAACGTGACCTCGGCCCCCGCTTCGGCCGCCGCCCGTGCGACTGCAAAACCCATCTTGCCGCTGGAGAGATTGGTGATGCCGCGCACCGGGTCGATCGGCTCGAAGGTGGGTCCGGCGGTAATGAGCACGCGCTTGCCGAGCAGTGGTTTCGGGCGAAAAAAGCCGATCAACGCCTCCAGCAACTGCTCGGGTTCGAGCATGCGGCCGTCGCCCACTTCACCGCAGGCCTGCTCGCCGCTGTCAGGGCCCAGGATGTGGGTGCCGTCGGCACGCAACTGGGCCGCATTGCGCTGGGTGGCGGGATGCGCCCACATCTCGCGGTTCATCGCCGGGGCGATCAGCAGCGGGCAGGTGTCGAGCGGGCGCGCCAGGCACAACAGGCTCAGCAGGTCGTCGGCACGGCCGTGCAGCAACTTGGCCATGAAGTCGGCGCTGGCAGGTGCCACCAGCACCGCATCGGCGCCGCGGGTCAGGTTGATGTGCGCCATGTTGTTCGCGTTGCCATCGACATCGCGCGTGTCCCAGGCGCTGATGAACACCGGGCGCCCCGACAAGGCCTGCATCGTCACCGGCGTGATGAACTGCTCCGCGGCTTCGGTCATCACCACCTGCACCGTGGCACCGGCTTTCACCAGCGCGCGCGCCAGCTCAGCTGCCTTGTAGCAGGCGATGCCGCCTGAGAGGCCGAGCACGATGTGCTTGCCGTGCAGGTCGCCGGTGGGCGGTGAGGTCGGGGTGGAAACGTCGGTCATCGTGGGTACGTCGGGCATACGAGGGGGAGCTTTCAAAGCGGCTTCCACGCCCGATCGGTTTGCTTGAAATTGAACAACACCCGCACCGCCTTGCCGTAGACCTGCTCGTGCGGCAGGAAGCCCCACTCGCGCGAGTCGGCTGAGGCATCGCGGTTGTCGCCCAGCATCAGGTAGTGGCCTGCCGGCACGGTGCATCGCCATTCGCCGCCGCGCGGCGCCTGGCAGTGTGTGGCCAAACCAGCATCGTCGAAGTTCAACGGCGTGCGGCCGAGGATGAAGGGATTGATTTTCAGCACGCGCGCGGGCGCCGCGGCCGATTCCAGCACCATCCACTGGCCGCGGTCTTCGTCGGCGCGGCGCACTTGCAGTGGCGCCAGTTCATCGTCTTCCAGCAGCTCCGCCTTCGGCAGCCCGCCGTTGACGGCCACCACACCGCCAGCGAACGACACCACATCGCCCGGCAGGCCGACCAGCCGCTTGACGTAGAACTGCGACACGTCGTGCGGGTAGCGGAAAACAACCACGTCGCCGCGCTGCGGCTGCCCGAGCTCGATCGCGGTGTTGGTGAACGGCAGCCGCGGCCCATAAGCCAGGTGGTTGATCAGAAGGTAGTCACCAATGCGCAGCGTCGGCTCCATCGAGCCCGACGGCACGCTCGGCCAGTCGGCCACGGCGACCCGGCAGGTGAATATCAGCACCACCACCACGAACAATTCGGTTCCGAGCGTGGCCCACAGCGGCCGTCGCAGGGGCGGTTCGGCCATGCGACGCAGCTGGCGTCGCCACGCCCAGCGGCAGGTGCCGGTCGCCACCATCACACCAAACAGGAATTCGTTGTTGGACAAGCCGATTTGCATGGTGCGCAGTCGAGTGCAGCGCGAATTATCGGGGTGGCCATCGGCCCCGCGGGGCAGGTGACCGTTTGTGTCCATTCGGTGCGCCGGCAGCGCTCACGCAACACAATGTCATGAACGGTCAAAGCTGCACGGCCGACCACCGACCCTGGAGTACCCCGCCTTGACATCCACCGCGTCATCCGGCTCATTGCCCGCACCGCGCCCTGCCATCGATGCGGCCCATCGCCTGGTGCAAATCCATTGCGACAACCCCGAACAGACCCGCCGCGAACTGATCGACGGATTGAGTGCGGCGCAGGCCACCACCTCGCCGAAATTCCTCTACGACGCGCTGGGCTCGCGCCTGTTCGAGGCGATCACCGAACTGCCGGAGTACTACCCGACGCGCACCGAAGCGGCGATCCTGTCGGCGAACGCGGTGTCGATGGCGCAGGCCATCGGCCCGGTGGGCACCTTGATCGATCTGGGGGCTGGCAATTGCGCGAAGGCACTGCAGCTGATCCCCTCGCTGCAACCGGCGCGCTATGTGGCAATCGACATCTCGGTGAGCTTTCTTGAGGCCGCGCTGGACAACGTACAGCAACAGCATCCGATGCTCGACGTGGCCGGTTTCGGGCTCGATTTTTCCAGCACGCTGGCGCTGCCGCCGTACGCGGTGCAAGGCCGACCGGTATTTTTCTACCCCGGATCGAGCATCGGCAACTTCACCCCCGAGCAGGCCAAGGTTTTTTTGGCCAGTGTGGAACGCCAGGCGAGCGGCGGCGGGCTGTTGATCGGGGTTGATCTCGTCAAGGGCGTCGAATGGTTGGAGCCGGCCTACGACGATGCGCTCGGGGTCACCGCCGCGTTCAATCTGAACTTGTTGCGCCACCTGAACCGGCTGATCGGCAGCGATTTCGACCCGCGCGATTGGCGCCACCTGGCTTTCTTCAACCGCGACGCCTCGCGCATCGAAATGCATCTCGAAGCCCGCCGCGCGCTGGTGGTGCGCTGGCCCGAGGGTGAACGGCGGTTCGCGGCCGACGAGCGAC
>JANPNF010000225.1:0-2104 GCA_031427315.1 Burkholderiales bacterium
GCGCTGACCCGCGGCCTGGCCGGTGAGGCGCTGACCGAGATGGCCGAGCTGACCGAGGCCGGCTGCGTCGGCTTCTCGCAGGCCGAGGTAGCGATCAAGGACACGCTGGTGCTGCACCGTGCGCTCCAATATGCGTCGACCTTCGGCTACACGACCTGGCTGCGCGCGCAGGACGGCCACCTCGGCAACGGCGTGGCTGCGAAGGGCGCGCTGGCCACCCGGATGGGCTTGACCGGCGTGCCGGTGATTGCCGAAACCATCGCGCTGAACACGCTGTTCGAATTGGTGCGCGACACCGGCGCGCGGGTGCACATCTGCCGCCTCAGCAGTGCGGCGGGCGTCGAGCTGGTGCGGCGCGCCAAGGCCGAAGGGCTGCCGATCACCTGCGACGTCAGCATCAACCACCTGCACCTGATCGACATCGACATCGGCTACTTCAACGCCGCGATGCGGCTGACCCCGCCGCTGCGCCAGGTGCGCGACCGCGACGCGCTGCGCGCCGCGCTGGCCGACGGCACCATCGATGCGCTGGTCAGCGACCACACGCCAGTTGATGAAGACGCGAAGACATTGCCGTTCGCCGAGGCGGAGCCTGGCGCCACCGGGCTCGAGTTGCTGCTCGGGCTGGCGTTGAAATGGGGCGAGCAGTCGGGCCACGACCTGGCCCGCACGCTGGCCACCATCACCATCGCGCCGGTGCGCGTGCTGGGCGATGCACTCGGTTCGCTCGCGTCGAGCGCGGGCCAACTGGTCGAAGGCGGTGTGGCCGATGTCTGCGTGTTCGATGCGGCAGCGTACTGGCAGGTGACGCCGCAGGCGCTGAAGAGCCAGGGCAAGCACACACCGTTTTCGGGCCACGAGTTGCCGGGCCGCGTGAAGTGCACGGTGGTGTCCGGCCACGTGGCCTACGAAGCGACTTGAGTCGGTGGCGTTGAGCACGCGCCAACTGCGTGCGGCCTATCGGCTGCTGCGCTGCGGGCTGCACATCGGGCGCGGCATTGCCATCTGCGCGCTCGTCTTCCCGTTCATCGATGCCGCGCAGCGCATGGCGCATGTCGGTCGCTGGAATACACGCCTGCTTCATCTGCTGGGCATCACCGTTCGCGCCAGCGGCATCCCGAACGATGGCGCGACGCTGTTCGTCGCGAACCACGTGTCGTGGCTCGACATCCCCGTCATCATCTCGCTGCGGCCGATGCGCTTCGTGTCCAAGTCTGACGTGCGCGGCTGGCCAGTGATCGGCTGGCTGGTGGCCTGTGGCGGCACGTTGTTCATCGAGCGCACGCGGCGCAGCGATGCCCGCCGGGTGGTGCATCTGGTGGCCGCAGCCCTGCAGGCCGGTGATCCAATCGCGATGTTTCCCGAGGGCACGACCAGCGACGGCCACGGCGTGCTGCCATTCCACGCCAACCTGCTGCAAGCCGCTGTTGTCAGCGCGCTGCAGGTGCAAGCGATCGCGTTGCGCTTTTCCGACGCGCGCGAGCCGGTCAGCGCCGCAGCCGCCTACATCGGCGACACGACGCTGATGCAGTCGCTGTGGGCCGTGGCGTCGGCCAGCGATCTCACGGCCCATGTGGCGGTGCTGCCGGCGTTGCCCTCCCAGGGCTTCGAACGCCGCGCACTGGCCGAGCGATTGCGTGCTGACATCTCTGCGCATTTGGTTCGGGGTGCTGCCGAGGGTGTGGGGTGACCGGCTCCGCTCATGTCACCCGGGCCGGGTGACCTTTACCCCGCTTCGGGGCGTACCGATTCGGCCCTCCTTCTCTACTTCGCTACGCCGGTCACCCCGCACCCTCGGCAGTCGGCACCACCGCTGCATGCAAAGGCCTCCAACCCCAAACCGCCTCGGTGGTTGTTGGAGCGCTGCGCCGGGCCGCTATGTGGAGTGAAGTCAAGGAGGAGGGCCGGCGAAAATAAAGCCGAAGCGAATGACTGGTGAACCGGCCCGGAAGACATGAACGCTACACAGCGGCCCGGCGCAGCGCTCACGCGCTGACCTCAATTGATGGAGCCTGGTCGAACTCGACCCGTTATCAGTCGCTGTCCAGGAAACGCCGGCTGATCGGCCGAAACGACGCATCGAGCTCGTACACGATCGGCACAC
>JANPNF010000226.1:0-2641 GCA_031427315.1 Burkholderiales bacterium
CTGCTGGCGGCGTCGATGGCGGAACAGGTCGGGGCGCGGGGGGAGGTTCAAGGCATCGATGTGTCCGACACAATGGTCGGCAGATGCTGCTCGCGCAGGCCGCCTGGTGGGACCTGCTGACGGTCGAGGACCATGAACTTCTGCATGCCCTGCCCGCGCCGCATGGTGAATTGATCGCCTGGCTGGAGAGCGACTTGATGGAGCATGGCGCGCGGCCCTGGGCGGCGCTACGCGCGGCCCTGGGCGCGCATGAAGCCCTGCAAGCCACTGTTGCGCATTGGGGTGACGACGCGTTGGACGACGAAACCGGGTTCAGCGACTTGCGTCGCCTGCTCGACGGCCGCTTGCTCGAGTCGCTGAACGCCCAACAGCGGGCGCTGGAGGCAACCGTCATGAGCGACCCGGCGGCACTCGAGCAGTTTCGGCGCCTGTTCGACCGCACAAAACGCCTGAAGCAGCGCCTCGGGCCGGGCGCCGACGCGCCACTCTGAGGCCATGGCCATCGCCGACTTTGACGCTGCGCGCGGCTTGGACGATAATCGACGGTTTGTTATTGCGACGGCAATAGCGCCAGCAGCACCTCCGGGCCCCGGCCACCCGCGACACGGGTACACATCCAGGCCAACCTCACCCGCAAGGACTGCCCCGCCAAAACGTAACACCAGTTTGCCCGCTGGACGTCCCCGACGTGCCCGATCGGCTCAGCCGCAGCATGTGTCGCGCTCCCCGCAACACGACCGCAAGCGACTGCCGCCCTCGGGTGCCAAGCCGGCCGTTCGGCGTGCAAACAGTGCCCATCACCGAAAGTCGCTCCGAGACCGCCAGCGAGGATCCGTATGACCGCCAAGAAGACCGCCACCAAGCCCGCCCCACCCACCAAGGCCGCCGCCAAGCCACAGCACGCCGGCAGCCAGCCCGCGGCCAAGAAGGCTGCCGTCAAGTCGGCAGCGGCCAAGCCAGCGGCCAAGACGGTCGCCACCAAGCCGGCCACCAAGGGCGCGGCCAAGGCTGCCCAAGACCTGCTGGCCAAGAAGGGTGGCAAGGACAAGGCCGGCCCCGTGAGCAAGAAGGAAGACGTGCGCGACGAGGACTTCGTCGACGTCGAAGCCGAAGTCGAGGCTGACGTCGAAGGCGAAGTTGCCGAGGAAGGCGAAGGCAAGGCCAAGGCCAAGCCGCTGCGCATGAAGGTCTCGCGCGCCAAGGAGCGCGCACTGATGCGCGAGTTCGGCCTCGACGAGACGCAACTGACGGAAGAAGAAGTCGCCAAGCGCCGCCAGGAGCTGAAGACGCTCATCAAGATGGGCAAGACGCGCGGCTTCCTGACACACCAGGAGATCAACGACCACCTGCCCGAAAAGCTGGTCGACAACGAGATCCTCGAAGCCATTGTGTCGATGCTCAACGACATGGGCATTGCGGTCTATGAGCAGGCGCCCGACGCCGCCACCCTGCTGATTGCCGGCGGCCAGACCAACACCGCGACCGAAGAAGAGGCCGAAGAAGCCGCCGAAGCCGCGCTGTCCACCGTCGACAGCGAGTTCGGCCGCACCACCGACCCGGTGCGCATGTACATGCGTGAAATGGGCTCGGTTGAACTGCTGACCCGCGAAGGCGAGATCGAGATCGCCAAGCGCATCGAGGGCGGTCTGCAGTCGATGATGCAGGCCATCTCAGCGTCGCCCAAGACCATCGCCGAGGTGTTGTCGATGGCCGACCGCATCGCCAGTGGCCAGATGCAGATATCCGAGTCGGTGGACGGTTTTGTTTCCAACGACGAGGCCGACGACTATGTGGCCGAGGAAGACTTCGACGAGTTCGACGAAGAAGACGATGACGACGGCAATGGTGGCAGCAAGGCGCTGACCAAGAAGCTCGAAGAGCTGAAGAACCAGGCGCTGGAACGCTTCGGCACCGTGCGCATGCATTTCGAGAAGATGCGCAAGGCCTACGAGAAGGAAGGCTACAGCTCGGCCGCCTATGCCAAATGCCAGCAGGCACTGACCAACGATCTGATGACCGTGCGTTTCACGGTCAAGACCATCGAGCGGCTGTGCGACGTGCTTCGTTCGCAGGTCGACGATATTCGCCGCTTCGAGCGCGAGATCCGCAAGATCACGGTCGACCGCTGCGGCATGTCGCAAGACTATTTCGTCAAGCACTTCCCGCCCAACATCCTGAATCTGGGCTGGGCCGAGAAAGAGATTGCCGCCAACAAGCCCTACAGCGCGATCATGGGCCGCAACCTGCCCGCGATCCAGGAACTGCAGCAAAAACTGATCGACCTGCAGACCCATGCCGTGGTGCCGCTGGACGACCTGAAGGAAATCAACCGCAAGATGAACGCGGGCGAGAAGTCGAGCCGCGACGCCAAGAAGGAAATGATCGAGGCCAACCTGCGGCTGGTGATCTCGATTGCCAAGAAGTACACCAACCGCGGCCTGCAGTTTCTAGACCTGATCCAGGAAGGCAACATCGGCTTGATGAAGGCGGTGGACAAGTTCGAATACCGGCGCGGCTACAAGTTCTCGACCTATGCCACCTGGTGGATCCGGCAAGCCATCACGAGGAGCATTGCCGACCAGGCCCGCACCATCCGCATCCCGGTTCACATGATCGAGACGATCAACAAGATGAACCGCAT
>JANPNF010000227.1:0-7094 GCA_031427315.1 Burkholderiales bacterium
GACCGAGGACGTGAGCAAGGGCGGCAAGACCTTCACGCGCCGCCTCAACGCCGACCGCGTGTACACCGGCCGCCAGGGCGAAGCGGTCACGCTGCACGGCCGCTCGCTGATGTTCCTGCGCAATGTCGGCCACCTGATGACAAACCCGGCGGTGCTGTGGGCCGACGGCCAGGAAATTCCCGAAGGCATCCTCGACGCCGTCGTCACCACCACCATCGCACTGCACGACCTGAAGCGCGCGCACCCGACGATCCGCAACTCGCGCACCGGCTCGGTCTACATCGTCAAGCCGAAGATGCACGGCCCGGCCGAAGTGGCCTTCGCGAGCGAGCTGTTCGGCCGCGTCGAGCAGCTGCTCGGCCTGCCGAAGGCGACGGTGAAGCTCGGCATCATGGACGAGGAGCGCCGCACCAGCGTGAACCTGAAGGCTTGCATTGCCGCGGCGGCTGACCGCGTCGCGTTCATCAACACCGGCTTCCTCGACCGCACCGGCGACGAGATGCACACCGCCATGCAGGCCGGCGCGATGCTGCGCAAAGGCGACATGAAAACCAGCGCCTGGATCCAGGCTTATGAGCGCAACAACGTGCTCGTTGGCCTGAGTTGCGGCCTGCGCGGCAAGGCGCAGATTGGCAAGGGCATGTGGGCGATGCCCGACCTGATGGCCGCGATGCTGCAGCAAAAGATCGCACACCCACAGGCCGGTGCCAACACCGCTTGGGTGCCGAGCCCGACGGCCGCGACGCTGCACGCGCTGCACTACCACCAGGTCGATGTGTTCGCGGTGCAAAAGCAGCTCGAAAAACAGGATGCCGATGGGCTGGCTGATGAACTGCTGACCGGGCTGCTGACGATTCCGGTGGTCAAAAAGGCGAACTGGAGCGATGCCGACAAGCAGCAGGAGCTCGACAACAACGCGCAAGGCATCCTGGGTTACGTGGTGCGCTGGGTCGACCAGGGCGTAGGCTGCTCGAAGGTGCCCGACATCCATGACATCGGCCTGATGGAAGACCGCGCGACGCTGCGCATCAGCAGCCAGCACATGGCCAACTGGTTGCGCCATGGCGTGGTCACCAAGGCGCAGGTGACCAGCACGCTCAAGCGCATGGCCAAGGTCGTCGACCAGCAGAATGCCGGCGACCCGCTGTACCAAAAGATGGCCGGCCACTTCGACGAATCGATTGCTTTCCAGGCCGCTCGTGATCTGGTCTTCAAGGGCCTGGCGCAGCCGAGCGGCTACACCGAGCCGCTGTTGCATGCGGCCAGGTTGCGCGTGAAGGCGCTGGGCTGATTGCACCGAGGGCCATGCAAGCCATGCGATGGGAGTGGTACAAAAGATGCCGTTGTTAACTTGCCACCACAAACCATGCCCCACCTCCTGCACATCGAAAGCTCCCCCCGCAAACAACGCTCGGCGTCCATCGAGGTGGCCAACGCGTTCATCACTGCGTGGAAGGCTCGCCACTCGCAGGCCACCATCGACACGCTCGACGTGTGGAGCACACCGCTGCCCGCATTCGACGGCGAGGCGCTCGGCGCGAAGTACGCGGCGCTCGAAGGCGTCGAACGCAGCGCCGAACAACGGAAGGTGTGGACCGACATCGAGGCCCTGGGCCAGCGCTTTCACCGTGCCGATGTGATCGTGGTGAGCGTGCCGATGTGGAATTTCGGCATCCCGTACCGGCTCAAGCACCTGATCGATGCGGTGTCGCAAAAAGACGTGCTGTTCACGTTCGACGAGCGCGGCCTGCTGGGCCTGCTCGGCGGCCGCAAGGCGGTGGTGGTGGCCGCCCGTGGCGTGGCGCTCGGCGAAAACTTTCCGGCCGCGGAGTTCGACCACCAGACCCGCTACCTGACGATGTGGGCGCGCATGGTGGGCATCACCGAGGTGCACACGGTGTCGGTCGAGAAAACCCTGTTCGGCCCAGAGGCCGACGCCGCATCACGCGCGCAGGCCAAAGCCGAAGCGGCCTCGCTTGCCGCGTCGATCTGAGGCTGCCGCTGACGCAGCGGCTCGTCAATCGTGCGCCAGGGTCCGGTGGATCGATTTTTTGGGCTCAATGAATCTTTTCGCCCTGCATCCAACGTAGTGTGTTGACGCGCCCCTTTGTCTGTTGTCCGCTCCCATCGCCATGCCCGAACGAATTCCACAGAGCAACGACGCCTTCGACTACGAGGCGGCTGTCGAAGCCTGCGCTCGCGGCGAGCGCTTCGCGCTGAACGCGCTGTACCAGCGTGAGGCGCGTTGGCTGCTGGGGGTCGCGCAGCGCATCGTTGGTGACCGCGACCATGCCCACGACGTGCTGCAGGACGCATTCCTGCAGATCTGGCAGAAAGCAGCCAGTTACCAGCGCTCGCTCGGTTCGGCACGCGGCTGGGTCTACACGGTGGTGCGGCACCGCGCGCTCGACCTGGCGCGCCGCTCGGATCGCGAGGTCAGCGTCGGCGACGACCTGGAAGCGCTGTCCGACGCTCGTCAGGCCGGCCAGGACGACACCGCGGGCCCGGACACGGCGGCGCTGGAGCGCTGCCTCGATGCGCTCGACGAGCGCAAGCGCGAGTGCATCCTCGGCGCCTTCGTCGAGGGCTACACCCACGAACAGATCGCGACCCGGCTGTCCACCCCGGTGGGCACCGTCAAGTCGTGGATCCGCCGCGGCCTGCTGGCGCTGAAGGCGTGTCTGTCATGACATTCGATGATCCCGAAGAGCGCAGCGCCAACGCTGGCGAATACGTGCTCGGCACGCTGTCGCCGGCCGATCGCGAGGCATTCGAGCAGGCGCTGCCCGGCAATGCCGCGCTGCAGGCCGAGGTGTATCACTGGCAAGACCGCTTGCTTCCGCTCGCCGGGCGGGTACCGGCAGCAGAGCCGGCGCCGCAGCTGTGGCCGGACATCGAGGCCCGTTTGGGCATCGTGCCGACCGCGACGCCTGCAACGGTGCCGACTGCCCCCGCGGCCAACGACCCGATGTGGCAACGGCTGCGCCATTGGCGCGTCGTCAGCGGCATGGCGATCGCCGCCTCGGTGCTGCTGGCAAGCCTGCTGGTGCTGCGTGCACCGGGTCCGCCCGCCGTACACGCCGACCGCTACCTCGCGCTGCTGCAGTCACCCGACAGGTCCACCGGCTGGGTGGTCGAGGTGACCGCCGGTGACAAGGTGCGGCTGGTGCCGGTCGGCGCCACGGCCGACGTGCCCGCCGGCAAGGCGCTGCAGTTCTGGACCAAGGCCGAAGGCGCTGCGGGACCGACCTCGCTGGGACTGATCCGCCCGGGCCTGGTCACCGAACTGCCTGCCGCGCGCCTGCCCGCGGTGGGCGAGCGCACGCTGTTCGAGCTGACGCTCGAGCCCGAAACCGGCTCGCCGATCGGCCGGCCGACCGGCCCGGTGCTGTTCCTCGGGCGCACCGTCCGGCTGTAGAACAACCACCACGACAAAGTGGGGCGGCGAGCACCTGGCGCGAGGTGCTGCCCCAGAGCCCGACGCACAGGTTCACAGACGCCGTCGTCGGGGCGTCGGTTTCGCACGTCGCAGCGCAGGCAAAGGTTTGACAGCTGCTCAGACCAACTCGCGCCGCACCAGCCGTTCGAGCACGCGCAGCGGCGACGTCGACGCATCGCGCATGCCATTGATCGGCAGATAAAAGGTCTGCTCGAACAGGTGCTGGCCGGCCATCGCGGCGTGCGAGACCTGGTCGGTGTAGACCAGCCAGCTGCTGCCGGGTGCGAACTGCTGGGTGTGCTGCGGCGCATTGCTTTGGTAAGCAGCGTCCGCCTTCATCTGGTCGTGCAGTTGCAGCATCAAATGGTCGTAGGCGCTGCGCTTCGACTTGGTGATGCCCAGCCCCTGCAACAGCGCGCTGCTGCCCCACACCGGCCGATGCAGCGACGGCAGGTAGCGCCGCGCAACGCCCTCGAATGACTCGCCGAGCCGCCAGGTGCGGGGGCGATCTTGCGGATGCACATTGGTGAACAGCCGCAGGATGCGCCTGCCCTGGGTCGGTGACGACGGGAAGCTGTCGACATGCAGCCGGGTGTCGTCCTTGCGCCAGGAGGTGGTTCGGCCTTCAACTTCGACCGGCCTGAAGCTGGTGCGGCCCGCCTGGATCGCTGGCAGGTAGCTCGGCAGCAACTGGCGCAGCAAGACCGCACTGCTGTGCGCATAGCGCTCGACCATGTCGCGCAGCGGTTCGAGGTTCTCGCGGCTGCCCTGCAGCGCGCCAGTGGCCGGGTTCAGGCTGATGTTCTTGCTGGCGTCGGCTAGACTCGGGTCGAGAAAGCGGCGTTCGGACTCGTGCAGCGCAAAAGCGAGATGCGGCAGCAGCAGCACGTTGCCGCCTTCCAGGGCCTGCAGTGCGGTGTGCTGCTGATCGGCTGAGCACGCCTGGTTCCACTGTTCAATGGGCAGGCTGACGATGTCGGTCACGTCGGCGTTCCTTACTTTTTACCGTGGGTGACGATACCCCCGGAGGGCTGCCCGAGCAGGGTGCCTTTCAGCTGACCTTGCCGACCGATGGTCTCGGCCACAGCGCCAGCGGCGCCTGCAACAGCGCATAGACGCCGTAAGTGGCCGCCGCGGCCACCGCCAGCGGCGGTGCGATACCGAACGCCGACCAAGCGGCCACGGCCGCCGTCTCGCGCGTGCCCCAGCCACCAAAACTGATCGGCATCGAGGCCAGCAGCAGGACCGGCGCGGTGGTTACCACGATCAACCAGGCCGGTAAGGCGACGCCGAACGCCCGCGCGGCGCAGAACAGGGCGCCCACGGTGAACACATGCACCAGCAACGAGGCGGCCGCTTGCCACAGGTACTGCTTCAATCCCTCAGGCCGTTGCAGCAGCTCGACCGCCGTCGCACGGCGGCTGCCGGGCCACGCACCGCGCCCGGCCAGCGTGGCCAGGGTCAGCAACACGCAAAGCGGCAGCACCAGCACCGCGAGCAGCAGCAGCGCCGCGAGCCACGCCGTGCTCCATGCATCGGGCACCTGCAACAACAGTCGCAAACGCTGCATCTCGGGCGTGTCCAGCCCGCCGAACAGGCCGAGGGCGGCCAGCGCGAACAGGATCCACAAGCCGCTCAGCCGGTCCAGCACGACCGACAGGCCGGCTGCACCCCGCGTACAGCCGTCGCGTTGAAGTTGCCAGGCCCGAAACAGATCGCCCCCGACGACCGCGCCCGGCAGCACGACGTTGATGGCGGCGCCTTGGAAATACACCGCCGTCGACCAGCGCGGGCTCACCGCGTGCCCGAGCCAGCGCGCCAGCTCGCCCCAGCGCAGCGCAGCCGCCACGTTGCCTGCGAACGCGCAGAGCAGCCCTGCGGCCAACCACCGGCCATCGGCCTCGCGCAGCGCCGACCAGATCGCCTGCGGACCGGCCCACCACACGATGCCACCCAGCCACAGCGGCGCACCCAGCAGGCGCAGCACTTGCCAGCCTCGGCGCCGCGACAACACGCTCAAGCGCCGGCGCCGCGGGAACTGCCGGGAAAGTAGCGCGGCTTGAACCAGTCGGTGAAACGCTGCACGCCGACGGCCAGCGGCGTGCTCGGGCTGAAACCGACCCAGGCGTCGAGCGCTGAAGTGTCGGCATGGGTGGCAAGCACGTCCCCCGGTTGCAGTGGCAGCATCTCGCGCACCGCGGTGACGCCGAGGGCGCGCTCCATCGTGTCGATGAAATCGAGCAGCGGCACCGGCGTGCTGTTGCCGATGTTGAAGAGGCGCCACGGCGCGCTGCTGCTGGCCGGGTCGGGCGCGGTGAAGTCGTAGTGCGGGTTCGCCGTGGCCGGCTTGTCGAGCACGCGCAGCACGCCTTCGACGATGTCGTCGACACAGGTGAAGTCGCGCGTCATCCGGCCCTGGTTGTAGACCTTGATCGGCCGCCCGGCGAGCATGGCGTCGGCGAACAGGAAGGGCGCCATGTCGGGCCGGCCCCAGGGCCCGTAGACGGTGAAAAAGCGCAGGCCGGTGGTCGGCAGGCCGTAGAGGTGGCTGTAGCTGTGCGCCATCGCCTCGTTGGCTTTCTTGGTGGCGGCGTACAGGCTCACCGGGTGATCCACAGCATCGGCCTCGGCGTACGGCAGCTTGGCGTTGCCGCCGTAGACGCTCGACGAACTGGCGTAGACCAGGTGCGCCACACCGTGGTGGCGGCAGCCCTCCAGCACGTTGGCAAAGCCGATCAGGTTGCTGTCGACATAAGCCATCGGATGGGTCAGCGAATAGCGCACCCCGGCCTGCGCGCCGAGGTGCACCACGCCGTCGAACCGCTCGCGAGCGAACAGCGCAGCCATGCCGTCGCGGTCGGCGAGGTCGAGCTTGTTGAACGTGAATCCATCCGACCCGTTCAGGCGCGCCAGCCGGTCGGCCTTCAGCGCCGGGTCGTAGTAGTCGTTCAGGTTGTCGATGCCGACCACGCGGTCGCCACGCGCCAGCAGCCGCTGCGCGACGAACATGCCGATGAAGCCGGCGGCGCCGGTGACGAGGACTTTCATGTCAGAAGCGGCGCCACAATTCGAAGCTTGAGGGCCGAGGATGGATGTCGGCTCATTCTCCCGTGTTTCGCATGCCGCACTCCCTGCCGAATCCCACCGCTGCGTTGAATCTGCCACTCGATACGCTGCCGGCGCAGTGCGATGTGCTGATCGTGGGCGCGGGGCCGGCCGGCTGCGCTGCCGCGATCACGCTGGCGCGCGCAGGGTTCGACGTGGTGCTGATCGACCAGCAGGCGTTTCCGCGCGACAAGGTCTGCGGCGATGGCCTGATCCCCGACGCGCACCACGCGCTGCGTCGGTTGGGGCTGCTCGACGCCGTGCTAGCCCGCGCGCGCTCGGTGCGCCACGTGGCGGTGATCGGCCCGCGCGGCGGCCGCATCGATGTGCCGGGCACGCTGGCCGTGCTGCCGCGCCGCGAGCTGGATTGGATGCTGTGCCGGGCGGCGGTTGAAGCCGGTGCGCGCATGCACGCGCCGGTGCGATTCGTCAGCGTGTTGGAAGCGGGTGAAAGCATCGAAGACACGGGCACGCGCCGGGTCGTGGGGGCCACCGTGCGCTCGGGCCATGCGACCCGGGAGGTGCGCGCACCCTGGGTGCTGATCGCCAG
>JANPNF010000228.1:0-5981 GCA_031427315.1 Burkholderiales bacterium
GAGCTGGCCCGCTACACCGAACGCACCGGCCTGCCGCTGAGCTCGATCAAGCAGGCTCTGGACGAGGCGGTGCGCAGGGGCCTGCTGCGGCGCGAGACGAACTGGATACAACCGACGCCGCGCGGGTATGACCTGCTCAACGACTTGCAGCAGCTGTTTTTACCGACGGCCTGATGTCCGTCGCCAACGTGCTGCGCTGAACTGTCTCGTAGTCATCAAGCAATTTGAAGCCGGGGGATAGCGCCCCGCGTGTCAGCCGTTGAACGCTTCGCGGCAAAGTGTCTAACCCTTGGGAGTCCGCACGTCAGGGCCGGCGCGTTGTCACCGCAGTTTGATTGTCCGTGGCGCCAGGGTTGCTTTGGGCACAAACCTGGCCGCGGCGACATGTCACTTGGTGCGCGGCGACTTGATCTGCAGATCGGGCTGGCTCAACCGCCCGGCGCGCAGCTCTCTGACCGCCTGGACCACGGAGCGCGCGACGTTGCGACACTCTTCCTGAACGGCCTGGTCCGCGTCGAGCGCGTCATGGCTGTCGAAGTAAGGACCGTAGTAGCCGATGTAGCGGTCCAGCTTGGCGGCAGTACCGGCATCGATGAACCCCATCCAGTCCAGCCAGTCGGTGAGGTTGCGCCGGTGCACCTCGACCCCGGCTACATCACCGTGCACCACCACGCCATAGGCCCGGCCGGCCAGGTGCTTGGGGTAGTCCCAGCCCCGCTGCTCGATGGCCTTGGCTTCGGCAACACGCTTGCCGTGGGTGGTCGTCGGGTCGGGATTGCCGCCGTCGGCCGCGACCAGGCGGTCGATCATGAGCTTCAACGGGCTGGGTGACTGGTACCAGTAAGTCGGCGCCAGGATGATCACGGCGTGGGCCGAGACCCAACGCTCATAGATTTCGGCCATCCAGTCGTCAGCCTGGTTCAGGGCGTGGTTGGGGTAGCAGCTGCACGGCCAGTGGCACAGCGGCATCGCGCTGGACACGCAGCCCTTGCACGGGTGGATGTTGCGGCCGTACTCCGAGGTGACGAGGCTCAGGTCGAGCACGTCGGCCTGCATGCCGCCACCCTCGACCACGTGCCGTGCCACCTCGGTCAGCCGCCAAGTCTTGGACACCTCTCCCGGGCAGGTGCCGTCGTTGCGGGCGCTGCCACAGACCAGCAACACGCGGGATGGCGCTGTGCTGTCGTCCCACCGCGCTTGCGCCGACTGCAGTCGGGCACGCGTCTCCAACCATTGCACCGACAGTTCGTAGCTCGGGTCGGCGAAGCCGGGCCCGGCGGGCCGGGTGACCGGCGCCTTGCGACCGCCCTGCAGTGCTGCCCAGGCGATGTCCTCGAGCCTCGCGATCGCGTCGCGTTCGGCATTGAAGGCGGGGTCGTAGAAGCGCACCACGAAACGCTCGTGAAACTCGGGCCGCGTCAACAATGCAGGTGCCTGGCCGGTTCGTATGGGAGTCATGTGGGTGTCCGCTTTCATGCGTCACAGGCCCAGGACGTGGGATCAGTGTTGGCACGAGTTCGAGGATGATCCTCTGCCCGAAGCAAATGGTCCGTGCGCTAGCGAACACGGCACCTCCGCTGCTATTTGGATTTGGCGCGTGACTTCGTTTTGCGTCGAAGCCGACCTTTTCCCTGGCCGAAAAGTGCTGGGGCCTTCGAGCGCACGACACGACTCGCGGGTCATCGACAGGACCGACGCGCTGCGCAGTCGCTCGATCGGCTTCGACGCGATGTGCGCCGGCGGCAGAACTTCATGGGCCGCGCCCACGGCGTGATCGTTAGAACTGGTGCGGTTTTATCCACCTGACGCCTGCTGTTACGTTCGGCGACACCGCTAGACTAAATGTCTATTTGGTCGCTTTCTGTCCGCCCTTTGATGCCCACTGCCGACCTGACTGCTGAGCTGCAACTTCAAACGGCCTTGATGCTGTTGAAGCAGGCCGGCCGCGAGCCCACCGTCGATGCGCAACCCGGCTCCGCCTCGTGGCTGCAGGCGGTGGTCGATGCGCTGTGCGATCTGTCGAGCCGCGACGCGCTGACCGGGCTGGCCAACCGCCGCCAGTTCGAGCTCACCATCACCCGAGAGATCGACCGCGTGGCCCGCGCGGGCGAACCGGCATTGGTGCTGATGGCTGACATCGATCATTTCAAGCGTGTCAACGACACTCACGGCCACCCCGCTGGCGACCAGGTGCTGAAGGTGGTGGCCGAGGCGCTGCAAGACTGCGTGCGCCCCATGGACACGGTGGCGCGCTACGGTGGCGAGGAATTCGCCATCATCTTGCCGAACTGCCCAACCGCCTTCGGGCTCACCGCCGCCGAGCGCATTCGCGCCAAGGTCGAACGGCGATCCATCACGGTGGCGCCAGGGGTCGAGGTGAGGGTGACCATCAGCATCGGCGGTGCCTTTGCGCCGCAGTGGGTGCGCTCATCGGCCGCACTGTGGGTGGAGCGCGCTGATCGTCAGCTTTACCGCGCCAAATTTGAGGGCCGCAACCGCGTTTGCCTCGAACATGCTCCAGTGGTCCAGGTGAGTGCCGAAGAGAAGGGCATGCTGTTCGGCACCTCTCAGTTTCAGGACCTCGAATGATTTCCCCTGCATGACGCCCCCCACCGATCCCACTGTCCAACCTCGTCCGCAGGTCAGCGGCCGTCGCGCGCGCACGATCGCCGTGACCAGCGGCAAGGGCGGTGTCGGCAAAACTTTCATCTCTGCCAACCTCGCCGCCGCGCTGTCGCGCCGGGGCCAGCGTGTGCTGGTGCTCGACGCCGACCTGGGCCTGGCCAACCTCGATGTGGTGCTGAACCTGTACCCAAAGACGACGCTGCACGATGTGTTCACTGGCAAATGCGATCTGGAGGCAGCGATCCTGCCCGCGCCGGGGGGATTTTCGGTGCTGCTGGCGGGCTCCGGGCTGGTTGAGTACTCGCGCCTGACCAATGACGTGCGCGAGCAGCTGCTGGACATCATCGAACGAATGAAGCCGCGCTTTGATTGCATCCTGCTCGACACTGGGGCGGGCATCTCCGACGTGGTGCTGTTTGCCGTGTCACTGGCCGACGAGGTGCTGGTGGTGGCCACACCCGAGCCAACCTCGCTCACCGATGCTTACGCCACCATCAAGGTGCTGGCAACGCAGCAGGCCCGCCGTGTCATCAAGCTGGTGGTCAACCAGGTGGCTCGGGTGGGCGAGGGACGCACCATCCGCGGGCAGTTGCAGCAGGTCGTCGATCGCTACGTTTCACCGATGCTCGGTGCCGAGAGCGAGCCACTGAAGGTGGACTTCGTTGGCGAAGTGCCGATCGATCCGGCGGTGCGAGAGGCGATCCTGAAGCGCCAGTTGCTGATTGAATGGCAGCCCGGCAGCCCGGCCTCGCTGACCGTGGGCGCGTTGGCCGACAAGCTGCTGGGGTGAGCGCCGGTCGCTAACCGACGCGCGTCGGTCGTCGTGCACGCGCGGCTTCGGCCTTCGGTGACGGCTGCGGCCCGGTCGGCTTCAGCAGCACCAGCAGGGCGCCATTGCCGCCATCGGCAGCGCGGGCATGGGCAAAAGCGATCACCTCGTTTTTTTGCACCAGCCAGGTCTTGACCTTGGACTTCAGCACCGGCTCGCGTCCCGGTGAACCATGGCCCTTGCCGTGAACCACCCGCACGCAGCGCAGCCCGTGGCGCACTGCTTCGCGCACGAAGCTGGCGAGCTGCTCGCGCGCCTCGTCGCGACGCAGACCATGCAGATCGAGCTGCGCCTGGATGGCCCACACGCCACGCCGCAGCTTGCGCACCACCTCCGGCCCGATGCCCTGCGCGCGCCACGACAGCGCGTCGTCGGTTTCGAGCAGCGACTCGACATCGAACTCGTCTGAGATCGATTCGCGCAGCACAGCCGCCTCGTCGCGCTCGCGCTGGCGTGGCAGGGGCTCGGCACGCGGGCGGGCGAGCGGCAGGGCCGCCACACGGCGCAGCGGCGAGACCGGCCCGACGGAGTGTTCGAAAAGGTGGCGCTCGCGCTGTTCGCGTGCGGCGTCGATGAGCGCCTGGGCCTGTCGGCGCGCGGCCTCGGCGGCCGCCTTGGCCAAGGTCTTCTTGAGCGCGGCCAGGTCATGCAGGCTGCGCACACTGCGCGGCGGCGTCACAGCAGGCCCCGCTCAGCGAACGAGATCGCCTGGTCGCCGCCGACCACCAGGTGATCGATCACGCGCACATCGATCAGCTGCAAGGCCTGCTTGAGCGTTTGCGTCAGAAACTCATCGGCGCGCGACGGCTCGGCCGTGCCCGACGGGTGGTTGTGCGCCAGGATCACCGCGCTGGCCTGCAGCGCCAGCGCACGCTTGACCACCTCGCGCGGGTAGACGCTGGTCTGGCTCAGCGTGCCGCGAAACATTTCCTCGAACCGCAGCAACTGGTTCTGCACGTCGAGAAACATCACCGCGAACACCTCCTGGCTTTCGTGCGCCAGTTGAAGGCGCAAAAAGTCCTTGACCTGTTGCGGCGACGACAGCACGGTGCGCTGGGCCAGGCGCTGCGCCAGCGAGCGGCGGGCCAGCTCCATCACCGCCGTGATTTCGGCGCGCTTGGCCGGGCCCAGGCCCTTGACGCGTTTCAGGTCGGCCGCGCTGGCCTGCAGCAGGCCGTGCAGGCCGCCGAAGGCATCGAGCAGCTGCTGCGCCAGTTGCAGCACCGAGGTGCCTGGCAGTCCGGTGCGCAGAAGGAGTGCGATCAGCTCGGCATCGGCGAGCGCTGCCGGTCCCAGGGCCAGCAGCTTTTCACGCGGTCGGGCTGCGGCGGGAATGTCTTTGAGCACCATGAAGGCCTGTCGTGGTGTCGCGTCGGGCGGCTAGCGACGACGACTCGTAAAATTCGCTCTAGTTTATTCAACCTTGAAATGGGCACGCCCTTGAACTCTGTCCTCGCGGGCTCCTTCCTCACGCTGCACTACCGGCTCGCCGGGCGCGATGGCGCCGACATCATCAACACCTTCAATGACAAGGCGGCCACCTTGTCATTAGGCACAGGCGAGTTAGCGCCTGCAATGGAGGCGCGGCTGATCGGCTTGCCCGAAGGCACGCGCGCCACCTTCGAGCTGGCCGCTGGCGAGGCCTTCGGTGCGCGCAACCCCGAACTGCTGCAACGCGTCAAGCGTGCGATGCTCGATGAGTTGGGCGACCCCGACGAGCCGTACCGCCTCGGCGACGTGGTGCAGTTCCCCACACCCGATGGCCAGGGCCGCTATGCCGGTGTGGTGCGCGAGGTGGGCGACAACTGGGTGGCGTTCGACTTCAACCACCCGCTGGCTGGCCAGCCGGTGACTTTCGAAGTGCATTTGATTGGAGTGTTGTGATGGCTGCCGATATCCGTGTCGAAGAGGTGCTGCTGGCCGAGCCGCGCGGCTTCTGCGCCGGTGTGGATCGGGCGATCGAAATCGTCGAGCGTGCGAACACCCGATTCGGCGCGCCGATCTATGTGCGCCACGAGATCGTGCACAACACGTACGTTGTCAACGACCTGAAGACCAAGGGCGCGATCTTCATCGAGGACCTGGCCGAGGTGCCGCCCGGTGCGACGCTGGTGTTCAGCGCCCATGGCGTGTCGCAGGCGATCCGCCGCGAGGCCACCGAACGCGGATTCACCGTGTTCGATGCGACCTGCCCGCTGGTCACCAAGGTGCACGTCGAGATGGCCAAGCTGCGCAAGGAAGGCTACGACTTCATCATGATCGGCCACAAGGGCCATCCCGAGGTCGAGGGCACGATTGGTCAGCTAAACGAAGGCATTCATCTGGTCGAGGACGTGGCCGATGTCGAGCGGGTGCCGGTCGATGCGGCAACACGGCTGGCGGTGGTCACGCAGACCACGCTGTCGGTCGATGACGCGGCGGCGATCTCCGCTGCCGTGCGGCTACGCTTTCCGTCCGTGCGCGAGCCCAAGCAGCAGGACATCTGCTACGCCACCCAGAACCGGCAGGACGCCGTCAAGCTGTTGTG
>JANPNF010000229.1:0-8305 GCA_031427315.1 Burkholderiales bacterium
GAGATCACGGTGAAGCGGTTCGGCAGGATGACGAGGTTGATGTCGGTCAGCGCCGGCACGTCCACCGCGTCGAGCCGGTAGGTGCGGCTCACGCCTTTGAGAACCACCGGGTGGGCGATTTGCCTCTGGCGATCTTCGAGCGGCGTTCCAAACGTCGACATGCGGTGGGGATCCTCAGTGCCGACGCGTCGTCAGGGCGGTGTGCGTCAGGCGTGATGCGTTCAGGTTTTCGGACAGGATCGCATGCTGGCCGGTCCGGTGGCGCTGCGGCGTGTGAAAAAACGGTGTGATTGCCGGGCTTCATCAAAGGATGCAAACGGTTCGCTGGCTTGTAGAAGCGGACCTCAACAGCGCCTCGGTGACCACCCCGACAGCTTACTTCGCCGCTTCGCCCAGACGCCGGCCGAGCGAAATGCCGTACGGTGCAGCACGTGCCTGCAGCACCGGGTCGGCTGACGCTTTGATGCCCTTGGGCAGCACCAGCGGGTTGAAGGTGATCTTGTCGCAGGCCCCACCGTTGGCCGCTTCGACCTTGTCGATGTAAAGCATGCCGGCGGGCACCACGACGCGGCTGTCGGGCCAGACCTGGGTCGGGTCGGTCAGCACATCGCCCGCTGCGGCAAGTTGCACCTTGTAATCGAACACCACCGGTGCCTTGGCCACGCGCGCCCGCAGCTCATCGGCCAGGAAGTCGGTGGGCAGTGATTTGAGCTGCTCGTCGGTCAGGCCCAGCGGGCCGTTTTCCGGCACGAACTGCCAACGCACGAACTGGCTGTGGCCTGTGGCGCTGACGAACTCGAATGCGTTGGTGCTCCAGTAGTTCTCCGCGCCATAGCTGGCCGGCACCGGTGCCGTGGCCAAGTAGGCGCCTTGCCGCGTCGTCTCCGGGTTCAGCTCGGAAAACAACGACAGGTTCACCGGGTCAGGCTTGCCGGTGGCCGGATCGGGCAGCCGTGCGGCCATGAACGGCGCGAACTGCTGCGGCTTGCTGATGAAGTACATCGGCGCCGAGATGTTTGCCGTCAGCCACTGCTCGCCCTTGGGCATGCTGAACTGCAAGGCCAGGCCGCGCACCGACTTGCTCTTGTCGCTGGCCTTCGGGTTGCCACCGCCGACCGAGAAGCGGGCGATCACCGGGATCTTTTCGCCGCTGAACACCGAGGCCCCCGACAGCGCGCGGCCGACGGTATTGCCGACGAAATAGCCGCTGGCGCACACGCCCTTGGCCTGCGCGCGGCGGAATCCCTCGTGTTTGCCGAACAGGTTTTCGAGTGCGTTGACCTGCGCTTCAGCAGTGGAAGTTTGCGCCTGCGCTGCGGGAATCAGCACCACGGCAAACATGGCAAGCGTGGCAGCTGCTGGGAACATCTTCATGGCGCGGATCCTTGGTTCAGTGATCGAGGCGAGCGGACGAACGCGGCTCCATCGTCGTCGCCAACACTCAGGCGGGTGGATTCTGATGCAGGTCCCGGGTGCAGCGCCGGCCGGGCACCGCGCCGAAGGTCACGATGAACTCTCAAAATGTGTGCGAATGACCCGCAGGCGTGGAATCAACCTGTTTCGCAGCCACCTCCGGGGCCGGTGCCGATGACAGAATCCGCGGGCGCAATGAATGGCGCGCCCGCTGTTGCGCGTTCGCCGAATGCCGGCCGTGTCGTTCACAAGGAGCTCGAACCGATGTCTGCGCATCCTGCTGAAGGACCGGCCACCACCGTGTCTCCGATGTGCGACCCCCATGCCCCGACGCTGCTGACGCCCCGCGAGCCGACAGCGGTCGGTGATGCCAGCGGGCCAGCCGCGGAGATGTCGGCCACGCTGCCGGGTCGGTCGTCTCTCGATGGCGAAACGCTGCAGCGGGTCGGCCGCTACCGCATCCACGAGCGGCTGGGTCGTGGCGGCATGGCCATGGTGTTTAAGGCGCACGACCCAGGCATCGGCCGCGATGTGGCGATCAAGTTTCTGCATGCCTCGTTGTGCGAGGAGCCGCAATACCGCGCGCGCTTTTTGAGCGAAGCGCGCGCTGCCGGTGCTTTGTCTCACCCGAACATCGTCACGGTGCACGACGTCGGCGAGATCGAAGGTCGGCCTTACATGGCGATGGAGCTGCTCGACGGCCAGACGCTCAGCGAGGTGATCGCCGGCGGCCCGCCTCAGCCGATTCGCGACGTGTTGGTGATGGGCGTCCAGCTGGCGCGTGCGCTCGACTATGCGCACTCGCGCGGCATCGTGCACCGCGACATCAAGCCCGGCAACATCATGCGCCTGAGGGGCACGAAGACGGTGAAGGTCACCGACTTCGGCATCGCCCACATCGAATCGGCCGGGCCAGAACAGCGCACCCGGGCCGGCGACGTCCTCGGCACGCCGCAATACATGTCGCCCGAGCAGGCCAAGGGCGAACGCCTCGATGGCAGGTCCGACCTGTTTTCCACTGGCATCGTTTTGTACCAGCTGCTCACCGGCCAGCGGCCGTTCCAGGGCGACAGCCTGGTCTCGCTGGCGATGCAGATCACCCACGCCGAGCCGAAGCCCATCGAGCGGCTGCGACCCGAAGTGCCGGCGGCCGTGCGCCGCATCGTGGCGCGCTGTCTCGCGAAGTCGCCCGATCGCCGCTACCGCAGCGGCAGGGAGCTGGCCGGGGCCTTGAACAAGGTGCTGGCCGAGATCGACGCCGCCGAGCTGGAAAAAAGTCGCCAGCGCATCGTGCCGCTGCGCGTCAAGTGGGCCGCAACAATGGCGTTGATTGTGGCCGTCGTGATGGCGCTGACCGCCACCGTGATCACCCAGCGCCAGTACGCCGCGATGATCAACCAGGCCACCGATTACGGCGCCTCGCTGGCGCGTTTTATCGCGGCGCAGAACGCGGTGTCGGCGCTGTCCGAAGACTGGGTGTCGGTCGAGGTGGCGATCCAGGACATGATGAAGGTCGACGATTTCCAGGGCATCACGGTGATCGACCGCGAGGGGCTGGTGCGCGCCACCAGCGGCGGCAACGCCGGCCAGACCTACCGCGCGCCGGCCAGCGAATCACTGGGCGAGCGCAAGGACGGAGTGGCGGTCACGCGCTTTGTTGCCGACGGCGAGCCGGTGCTCGGCTTCGAGGCGCCAATCACCTTCCAGGGCAAGCGGGTCGGCACGGTGGCCCTCGGCGTGCCGGAGCGGCCTTTGCTCGGCGTGGCGCGCTTGTCGATCGCGCTGATGGTCGCGCTGGTGGTGGTGACGGTGCTGGCGGTGGCGGTGGCGATGTATTTCGTCGTTAACTGGTTCGCTCAGCCGATCAAGCTACTGGGCGAGTCGATGCAAGAGATCGCCAAAGGCCGTTTCGATCACCGCATCGCCGAGCAGCGAAAAGACGAATTCGGCCTGCTCTACATGGGCTTCGACCAGATGGCGCAGGCTCTGGCCGACCGGCAGGCGCAGGGGCTCGATGGCACCTCGACCTCACCGCCCACCCCGACGCCATCCGTCGGGCCCTCAACCTCCACGGCCGACATGGGCGCATCACGAAAAGGCGGCGCGGCCGATGCGTCTTAGGAGACTGTTGCGCGTCGTCCTCGCCGCGGCGGTGGTCTTGCTGGTCGGCTGTTCCAGTTCACCGCCGAGGCCGAACGATGGGCCTGCGGTGACTGACCGAGCCCAAGGTGTTGTGATCGGTCGCAACGATCGCCTGCTGATCTACCGACCCGGGCGTGACGACACGCTGCGCTCGATGGCCGCGCGGTTTTTCGGCGACGAATCGCGCGACTGGGTCATCGCCGACTTCAACCGGGTGAGCAGCGTGGTGCCCGGCCAGCCGCTGGTGGTGCCGCTGAAGCCACTGAACCCCACCGGCGTGCAGGACGACCGCTACCAGACGGTGCCGATCCTGTGCTACCACCGCTTCGGCGGCGCAAGCAGCAAGATGTCGGTATCACCGGCCAACTTCGCGGCCCAGCTCGACTGGCTGGCGCGCAACGACTACCGGGTGATCCGGCTGTCGCAGCTGCAGGGTTTTCTACAAGGGCGCGAGGCGCTGCCCAAGCGCTCGGTCGTGATCACGATGGACGATGGCTACCAATCGGTGCACCGCCACGCGATGCCCCAGCTGCGCAAGCATGGCTACCCCGCCACGCTGTTCGTGTACTCCGATTTCATCGGCGTGGCCGGCGGCTTGAGCTGGGCGCAGCTGACCGAGTTGAAAGCCTCCGGCCTGGTCGACATCCAGGCCCATTCGAAGACCCACCGCAGGCTGACTGAACGCCTGCCCGGCGAAACCGACGCGCAGTACCGGCAAAACCTCGACGCCGAAGTGCGCGCGCCGCGCGAGCTGCTCGAGGGCCGGCTGTTGGGGCCGGTGCGGCAGTACGCCTATCCCTACGGTGAGGCCAGCGAGGCGGTGCTCGACGCGCTGGTGCGCCAGCAATACCAGCTGGCGGTAACGGTGACGCCGGGCGGCAACGCCTTCTTCTCGATGCCGCTGCTGTTGCGTCGCACGATGATCTTCGGCGACACCGACCTCGACGCGTTCAAGGCCAAGCTGCAGATCAGCCGCGGCGGCGTGGCGCCATGAGGTGGCTGACCGCAGGGCTGTGCGCGGCCGCGCTGGCTGGCTGTGCGTCGCCGCCGAACCCAGAGACCGCCGCGAGCGTAGCCACCGGCGCACCGACCACGCCGACATCTGCTTTCGAGCAACAGTACCGTGAACGGGCCGTCAATGCACAGCGCCAGGGGCAGCTGGCCGATGCGGCCATCGCGTGGGAGGTGCTGTCGGCATTGCGCCCCGAGTCGCGCGAGTACCGCGACGCCCTGCTCGACACCCAGCGCCACATCAGCGCGGCAGTCGCCGAGCGTCTGCCGCGCGCCGCGCAGGCACAGCGCCGCGGCGACCTCGACGCAGCGACCCAGGGCTACCTGGTCGTGCTCGCCTTGCAACCCGATTCAACGCCCGCCGCCGACGCCTTGCGCAGCATCGAGCGCGAGCGGGTGAGGCGGCAGCAGACCGGGCTGGTGTCGCGCCGGGTGCCAGCTCAAAACCGGCCGAGGTGAAGGGCCGCTGGCCGCGGATCAGCGGCACCCCGGCCACTCACTTCAGCGACTTGATCTTTTCCTTCAGCGCCATCGCCTTCTGCTGTTCCAGCCGGGCGGTGTCGTTGCCCGGGTCGAGCTGCATCACCCGGTCCCAATGGCGGATCGCGCCATCGAGGTCTTGCTTGGCGAATGAGATGCGCGCATTCAGCGTGTAGCGCTGCACCAGGCGGCGGCGCAGGCCTTCGGCTTTGGTCTGCGCGCTGCTGCTTAAATCGCCGCCAATGGCCAGGCGGTAGTCAATGTAGGCGCGCTCCACGTCGCCGCGTTTTTCTGCAGCGTCGGCACTGCCCAGCGCCTTGTCAGCCGCGCTCGGCGCAGGCGTTGCCGCTGCAGCAGCTGCGGCAGAAGCGCCGGTGCCCGGCTTGTCGCTGCGGCGTGGTTCGGCGTCCAGCGTGCCCGGCGGCGGCGCCTTGCCGGGGATGCGAATCACCTGACCACCAGACACCTGGCGTGGGATCTTGATGTCGTTGTAGCGGGCCAGGATGTAGAACGAATAGATGTCACCGAGGAAGCGCCCGGCAATGCGCGACAGCGTGTCGGTTGCCCGCACGGTGTACGGGAACGACTCGCGGCCGAGCAGGGCGACCGGGTCAGCAGTGATCTGGCGCAACAGGTTCTGCGCCAGCTTGTTGTTCGGGTCGCCGGCCAGCACGCGCTGCAACTCGGCCTTGGCCTGTTCTTCATTGCCGGTTTCGAGCAGGTCGGCCGCCGCGACCGCCAGTTTTTGCGCCTGTTGCGGCGTGGCGGGCGGAGGTGGTGCCGCGAACGCCGCCGGTGCTGCGACCTTGGCCTCAAGCGAGGCGCTGGTCGGCGGGGCTTTGACGGCGGGGGCCGCGCAGGCCATCAGCAAGGCGGCGGCCGTGGAGCACAGCAGGATCAGACGTGTGAACAACATGGAATGGGATGGCAGTGCATGTCCGCAGAAACACGGTCACCAGATGCGACCGGTGGATTATCGGCCGACCGGCACGCAGGCCGCGGATCAGGGCGCGCTGGCCATGCGCAGCCGGCGCGCGGCGTCTTCATCGCGCGCGTCGTCGATTTCGCGCATCACGCTGCTCAGGTCGACCGCTCCGCGCTGCGGCTCATAACGGCCGGTCAGCACCACTTCGGGCGTCAGCACGCCGCGTTCGTACAGCGCCCAGATCTCAGGGCCGAACTGGGTGGTCAGCAGCTCCGGCGCACAGCGCCCGAAGAAGTTGCGCAGGTTGCCCACATCGCGCAGCAGCATGCGCGGCGCGTGGTTGTTGCCCGCGGCATCGATGGCCTGCGGCAGGTCGATGATCACCGGCCCGTCGGCCGCCAGCAGGATGTTGAATTCCGACAAGTCGCCGTGCACAACGCCCGCGCACAGCATGCGCACCACCTCCGTCAGCAGGCTCGCGTGGTGGGTGCGCGCCTCCTCAGGCGTGAAGGCCACGTCGTTCAGGCGCGGTGCGGCACCGCCGTCGGCATCGGTCACCAGCTCCATCAGCAACACACCGTCGTGAAAGTTGTGCGGTTTGGGCACCCGCACGCCGGCAGCGGCGAGCCGGTACAGCGCATCGACCTCGGCGCTTTGCCAGGCGGCTTCTTGCGATTCGCGGCCGTAGCGCGTGCCCTTGGCCATCGCGCGCGCCTGGCGCGAATTCTTCACCTTGCGGTTCTCGGTGTAATCGACCGCCTGCCGAAAGCTGCGTTGCGTCGCCTCCTTGTAGACCTTGGCGCAGCGCGTCTCGTCGCCGCAGCGCACCACGAACACCATCGCCTCTTTGCCGCTCATCAGCTGCCGCACCACGGAGTCGATCAGGCCTTCATCGATCAATGGTTGCAGGCGGGCAGGTGGTTTCATCAGGCGATTGTCGGTTGACATCTCAACAAAGGTCAGCGCGCGAGCGCTGCGCCGGGCCGCTGTGTTGCGCTCATGTCATCCGGGCCTGAAAAGACCGGCCCTCCTTCTTTACTTCGCTCCACACAACAGCCCGTCGAAGCGCTCCTGCCACCAGTGAAGCGGTATGAGCGTATCAACCCAAAACAGAGGCTAATCGGTATCGATCAGGTGCCGTGTGATCCCTGCTGACGTTGCACGAGTGCCTCGACATTCCGCTTCAGTGGCGGCAGGTCGATTTCCAAGGTTCGCCACACCAGCGTCAAATCGATCTTGAAATAGCCGTGCGCCAAGGCATTGCGCATTTCATGTGCAGTGCGGAAGCCCGCTTATATCGGCACCGCTTGGGCCAGCACCAGATCACGAAATTTGTCGGGGAGTGCTTGCGGCGTCAGCACGTCCACGGAGACGCAGAGCAACTGGCGCAAGTCATGCCGCATCGCGCCGATGTCGAACAGCGTGGTGTCGATGGTCGGGTCAACCAGGATGTCGAGGTCGCTGTCGTCGGTGTCCAAGCCCTGCGCGACGGAACCGAACACCCGCGCGTTCAACCCGTGGTGCGCGTGGACGACGCCACGAATCGCTGCACGGTGCGCATGAAGGGCGACGGAGGTTTTATGGGCGGAGAACTGTCATCTACTGCGACGCCATTAACTCCCTCGCCACCCCGCGCCATCGCGCCGCGCGCGGCCCAGGGCCTCCAAGGTGTCGAGGATGGTGGGCAACCGGTCGCGCCAACGGCCTCGGGCGGTGAAGCGGGCTTCGAGGTCGGCGAGGGCGAGTGCCGCTGGCGCGTTGGACAGCACATCGGCCACGGCCTTGATCTGCTCGGGCTGGCCGGCCGGCCAGGGGCGTTTGACGACGGGTGCTGCGGCCGCGACAGGCGCTGCCGCCTCGGGCACCGCTGCGTCGTCTTCACCTGCGTCGATGCGCGTTTGCTCGCCGCCGCGTTGCCGCAGCTGGAACTCGGGCCGCAGCCAGCGCACCGTGCCCGCCGCTTCTTCGGCGGCGCGCTTCGCGTTCAACGCGACCAGCCGTTCCAGCAAGGTCTCGACCGCCGCCGCCCGCGCCTCAGCTGCAGCCGGTGCGTGCTCAGCCAGCGCCGCACGCAGATCGCCCCAGCCATAAGCGTCGAGCACCGCAGCATCGAGGTCGTCGTGTAGCGTGCGCAACACGCTGACCAGGCCGTGCTCGTGAACAACCAAGTCTCGCCGTCAACGCCTCGCCACTGCGCAGCTTCTCCAGCACGTTGTACAGGCCGGTTAGCGTGACCGACTCATGCGCCGCCTGCCGCGCCTTGCGATGCGCATCGAGCTGCTCGGCCAGCTGGCGAATGCGGTCGGTGAGGGCGGAGGTGAGGCCGGTGTCGTC
>JANPNF010000230.1:0-2846 GCA_031427315.1 Burkholderiales bacterium
GGTGCACGAAGCCACGCCGCGCGGCGTCCGCCGCATCGATGTCGGCACGGCGCAGCAGATGTTCGATGCGGTGCTGGCGCTGGCTGCGGCGCACGATGTGTTCGTCGCCACCGCCGCCGTGGCCGACTGGCGGCCCGCGGCGTGCACCGAGCACAAGCTGAAGAAGACCGGCGACCACAAGCTGTCGAGCATCGAACTGACCGAGAACCCCGACATCCTGGCCACCGTCGCGCGTCTCAAGAATGGGCCGTACTGCGTTGGCTTTGCCGCCGAGAGCCACGACCTGCTGAAGCATGCGCGCGAGAAGCGGGCGCGCAAGAACGTGCCGCTGATCGTCGCCAACCTCGGGCCGGCGACCTTCGGCCGCGACGACAACGCGCTGACCCTGGTCGATGCGAACGGCGAGCGCGAACTGGCGCGCGCCGACAAGCTGACCCTGGCGCGGCAACTGGTGGCCGAGATTGCATCGCGACTGCCGGCCGGTGCAGAGTAGCGCCGCCCCCACCCCGGTCCTCCCCCAATGGGGCAGGGAGAGAAGTGACTTCGCATGGCAGTGATTGATCTGAAAGTGCTCGATTCGCGCCTTGCCGACTTGCTGCCCGCCTATGCCACCCCCGGCAGTGCCGGCCTGGACCTGCGCGCCTGTCTCGATGCGCCGCTGGTGCTCGCGCCAGGCCAGACCGAGCTGATCCCGACCGGCCTCGCGATCCACATCGGCGACCCGGGCCTCGCGGCGATGATCCTGCCGCGCTCCGGCCTCGGTCACAAGCACGGCATCGTGCTCGGCAACCTGGTCGGCTTGATCGACTCGGATTACCAGGGGCCACTGATGGTGAGCTGCTGGAACCGCAGTGCCGTGACCTTCACGGTGCAGCCGATGGAGCGCATCGCGCAACTCGTGATCGTGCCGGTGGTCCAGGCCGGCTTTCGGGTCGTGGACGAGTTCGGCGCCTCGGCGCGCGGCACTGAAGGCTTCGGGTCGACGGGGCGGGTTTGATGGCCATCGACGGCGTGGCGTCTGCATGGACAAGTCCAACTCACGCACCGCAGAGGCGCAGAGGTACGCAGAGGAACGCAGAGAACTTCCCTGTTTGAAATTACTCTGCGCAACTCTGCGTACTCAGCGCCTCTGCGGTGGTGAGTTTCCCGATGGCTTGATTTACATTCGCATACGATTTTGAATTTGACGGGACGGTTCATGCGCTTGGGGCTTTTGGCTTGGGTCGCGGTGGTGGCTGGGGTGCTGGGCAGTGCCGGCTGCAGCAAGGAACCGCAGACCGCCAACGGTGGCATGGCTGGTGCCGCTTCGGCCTCGGCGGCGTCGGGTGCGGGCGCTGCGGCGCCGATCAGCGTGACCTCGGTGCGGGCACAGCGGCGCGATGTCGATGTGATGCTAGAGGCCACCGGCACCGTGACGGCGCTGAACAGCGTCGACATCCGCTCCCAGGTCAGCAGCGTGATCACGCGGGTCGAGATTCGGGAAGGCCAGTTCGTCAAGGCCGGTCAAGTGCTGTTTACGCTCGACGCCCGCAATGACGAGCTGGGGCTGGCCAAGGCGCGCGCCCAGCTCGCGAGCAACCTGGCGACACTGGCCGATGCGCAACGCCAACTGGCACGCAGCACCGACCTGCTCGCGCAGGGTTTCATTTCGCAGGGCGCGGTCGATACCAATCGCACCTTGGTCGATAGCCAGAACTCGGTCGTCGCCACCACACGCACCGCCATCGACGCGGCGCAGGTTGCGCTGTCGTACAACCGCATCAAGGCGCCAGCGGCGGGCCGCGCGGGCGCCATCAATGTGTTCGCCGGCACCACGGTGCAGCCCGGCGGCGCGGCGCTCGTCACCATCACCCAGCTCGACCCGATCGGCGTCGCGTTCAACGTGCCGCAGCGCAACCTGACTGACGCGCTGCGAACCCTGCGCGCGGGCGGCGGCACAGTCACGGCGCTTTTGCCGGAGAACCGTGGCAGTGCCCGCGGCAAGCTCCAGTTCGTCGACAGCGTCGTCGACTCCAACTCTGGCACGCTGCGGGTCAAGGCCGAGTTCGGGAACCGCGAAGAGACCTTGTGGCCCGGCGCGTTCGTGACCGTCCGCCTGGCCGTGCGCACGCTGAAAGACGCGACGGTGCTGCCGCAGGCGGCCGTGATCCAGGGGCCGCGCGGCAGCGTCGTCTACGTCATCGACGCGCAGAACAAGGCCCAGGCCCGGCCCGTCGAGGTGGTCGACGGCAGCGGTCCGGACGCGGTGGTCAGCGGCGTGCAGCCGGGCGAGCGCATCGTGCTCGACGGGCGCCAGAACCTGCGCGCCGGCGTGTCGGTGGCGGAACGCGCGGCCAGTGGTGCCGGGGCTAACGGCGAAGTCAAGCGGGAGCGCAGCGCCGGCGCGGCGAGCGCTGCGTCAGGCACCTCCCCATGAACCTGTCGGAGCTGTTCATCCGCCGCCCGGTGCTGACGGTGCTGCTGAACGCGGCCATCGTCGCGGCCGGCGTGATCGCCTACAGCCGCATCCCGGTGGCCGCGCTGCCGAGCTACAACACGCCAGTCATCAACGTCTCGGCGAACCTGCCGGGTGCCAGCCCCGAGACGATGGCGACCTCGGTGGCGCTGCCGCTGGAAAAGCAGTTCGCGACGATTTCGGGCCTGAGCATCATCAGCTCCAGCAGCACCCTCGGCTCGACATCGCTGACGCTCGAGTTCGACCAGGGCCGCGACATCGACGCCGCCTCGGTCGACGTGCAGGCCGCGCTGCTGCGCGCCCAGCGCTCGTTGCCGCAAGATCGGCCCCCGTGCGAGTCTTCTTCGTGTGCCTGAGCCAACAACGTATCAACACCCTGCGCGAATGCCTG
>JANPNF010000231.1:0-6830 GCA_031427315.1 Burkholderiales bacterium
TGGCGTGGTGAATCACGTCAGCCCCAGCACGTCGTTCATGTCGAACAGGCCGCGGGCCTGCGCGGCGAGGAAGCGCGCAGCGCGCAGGCTGCCCTGCGCATAGGTGGCTCGGCTCGAACTCTTGTGGCTGATCTCGATGCGTTCGCCGATGCCCGCGAACAGCACCGTGTGGTCGCCCACCACATCGCCGCCACGGATCGTGGCGAAGCCGATGGTTGACGGGTCGCGCTCACCGGTCACGCCTTTTCGGCCGTACACCGCGCAATCTTTCAAATTGCGCCCGAGGGCAGCAGCGACTACCTCACCCATCTTCAGCGCGGTGCCGCTGGGCGCATCGACCTTGTGCCGGTGATGCGCCTCAATGATCTCGATGTCGTAGCCTGCATCGAGCATGCGCGCCGCAGTGTCCAGCAGCTTGAGCACCACGTTCACGCCCACGCTCATGTTGGGTGCCATCATGATGGCGATGTGGCGGGCGTGGTCGGCAATCTCGGCCTTCTGGGCCTCGGTAAAGCCGGTGGTGCCGATCACTGCCTTGACGCCCCGCTCACGACACACCGCCAGGTGCGCCAGCGTGCCGACGGGGCGCGTGAAGTCGATCAGCACGTGCGCATTCGCCAGTCCGGTGCGCAGGTCGGCGGTGATGGGCACGCCGCTGTGATGACCGGCAAAGGTCGCGGCGTCCTGGCCGAGCGCCGCGTTGTCGGCCACCTCCAGCGCACCACTGAGCACCATGGTGTCGCCCGCCGCGATGACCGCTTCGATCAGCATGTGGCCCATGCGACCCGAGGCACCAGCAATGGCGACTCGCAATGGGCCTGTGCCGGTCGCGGATGCTTCGGCCGACACGCTCATCAGCGCGGCGGTTCCAGCGGTGGGTAGACGCGCCCTGCGGGTACCGTTGGTGGCTCGACCACCGTGGGCTTCGGGGGTGGCTTCAATGACTGAACCTCGGCTGCGCTCAGCGCCAGCGGAGGTGGCTTGCCGCCTGGCGATGCCGAGTCGATCAATGCCACGAAGGCCTCTTCAGCTGGAAGCTCACCGCCGGTGTCGATGCTGGTCAGGCGGTCGCCGTCGAACATCAGCACGACGCTGCGCCGCTGAGGTTCGGTGCCACGGCGGCGAATGGTGAACACGTAGTCCCAGCGGTCGCCGTGGAACACGTCGGTCAGCAGCGGTGAGCCGAGCAGGTCGCGCACCTGCGCTCTCGGCATGCCGATCTGCACCCGCGCGATCAGCTCTTTGGTCAGCACATTGCCCTGCACGACTTCGACGCTGTAAGGCCTCACGAAGCTGGTGAGGCGGTCTTTCGAGACCAGCATCTCGCATCCGCCCAGAACGGCCGTCGCCCCGACAGCGCCAAGCAGCAGCAGGGTCGCGCGAACCGTTGAAATCAGTGGCATGGAAGATTCATGGATTCACTCACCGCAAACCCGACTCGATATGATCGAATCATTCTAGCGGGAGGGGTTTGTGACCCGATCGCCCCACGGGAGCCACGATGTCGAACGCTGACGAACTCAAGAGCAGCGGCTTGAAAGCCACCTTGCCGCGCATCAAGATCCTCGAGGTCTTTCAGCACGCCACGCAGCGACACCTGACTGCAGAGGATGTGTACAAAGTGCTGCTCGCCGATGGCTCTGACGTCGGCCTGGCCACGGTCTACCGGGTCTTGATGCAGTTCGAACAGGCCGGTCTGTTGTCGCGCAACCATTTCGAGTCGGGCAAATCGGTGTTCGAGCTCAACGAAGGCACGCACCATGACCACCTGGTGTGCCTGGACTGCGGCCGGGTCGAGGAATTCTTTGATGCCGAAATCGAAAAACGGCAGCGGGCGGTGGCGCAGTCACGCGGCTACGACCTGCAGGAGCACGCGTTGTCGCTGTACGCGGTGTGCGCCAAGAAAAACTGCCCGCACAAGCCGCGCTGAGTGCGCGCACAGCGGCCCGGGCGATCGCCGTCCTTCAACACCTCATTCGGTGCCGCGTTCGAGCGCGCGCTGGTGCCGCTCGATAAATTCCTTGTAGGTGTCGATGCCGCGCAGCTGCAGGATGGTATTGCGCACCGCCGCCTCGACCAGCACTGCAAGGTTGCGGCCCGCATCGACCGCAATCACCGCCTTGCGCACCGGCACGTCGAGGATGTTTTCGTACAGCGGCTCGTAGGGCAGCCGCTCGAACTCGCGCTCCATCGTTTCCTTGCGCACCAGGTGCACGATCAGTTTGACGCGCATCTTGCGGCGCACCGCCGTCTCGCCGAAGATGGCCTTGATGTCAAGCAGCCCGATGCCGCGCACTTCGAGCAGGTTCATCAGCAGTTCCGGGCAGCGTCCTTCGAGGGCGCTCTGTGACATCCGGTAAATGTCGACCGCGTCGTCGGCCACCAGGCCATGACCGCGCGAGATCAGCTCCAGACCCAGCTCGCTCTTGCCCAGCCCCGACTCGCCGGTCAGCAAAACGCCCAGCCCGAGGATGTCCATGAACACCCCGTGCCGTGTGGTGCGCTCTGCGAACAGCTGACTCAAGTAGCCGCGCACCATGTCGATGACCTGGCCTGCCGACTCGGCCGTGACGAACAGCGGGATCGCCGCGCGATCGCACATCGCGACCAGCCGGTCGGGCGGCGCCTGCCCGTCGGCGACGATGACCACCGGCGGCTCCAGCGTGACGATGCGCTGGATGCGCCGCTCCTGGTCTTCCGGCGTCGCGTCGAGCAGGTACGCGACCTCGCGGCGGCCAACCAGTTGCACCCGGTACGGATGGATGTAATTGAGATAGCCGACCAAATCGGCGGCCGATTGGGCATTGCGCACCGCCGCCTCGTCGAAACGGCGTTCCGGGTGCGCGTGGCCGGCCAGCCACTCCCAGTGCAGCGCGGCGCGGTGGTGTTCGAACAGCGCTTCAGCGCTGATGACAATGGATTTCATGTCGGTGAGGTGTGCAACCGTTGTCGGCGTGCGAGCTTGGTGTAACCGACCGCGGAGGTGTTGGGTCGCAGAGTCAGGCCACCGACTTCAGCGGCTCCCAGTTCGCAATCAACTCGTGCACCTGGGCGGCTGAGCTTTCTGTCTTCAGGCGCTCGCGCAACTCCCGGTCGCTCAGCATCTCGGCGATCTCCGACAGGATTTCGAGATGCCGTTGAGTGGCAGCTTCGGGCACCAGCAGGAAGATCATCAACGTGACCGGCTCGTCGTCCGGCGCGTCAAACGGAATTGCCTGCTGCACCCGGATCACCGCGGCCAGCGGGTTCTTCAGGCCCTTGATGCGTCCGTGCGGGATGGCCACACCATGGCCCAGGCCGGTCGAACCCAGCCGCTCCCGCGCAAACAGGTTGTCGGTGACGGTCGCGCGTGCGACCGCGTGCTGATTCTCGAACAGCAAGCCGCCGTGCTCGAACACACGCTTTTTGCTGGTGGCGTCCACATCGACCAGCACATTGCTGGCGGGCAGGATGGCAGCGAGACGGTTCATCAGAGGATCCAATCGGCAACTTCGGCGGTGGCCTCGTCGCACGCTGTGGTGGGGGTCACAAAAGAGGCGCGGCTGCGATCAGGGTGGATCGACCCGCAACCGACATGTATTGTGCCCATGATGTTGCGTTGCAGCAATGTCATCAAATCCCCAGTGACGGGGGGGAAACCAAAAGTAAAACAGCGACCCACAGGCCGCTGCTTCAATGGTGAGCATTGCGCCCGAAGCGTCAAGCCGCTTGGGCATCCAGTCGTTTTGCCGCCACGTGGTGGTGGTCCTGCAGCCGGCCCTTGTGGCGGCACACCTGGCGGTCGAGCTTGTCCATTAACTGATCGACGGCGGCGTACATGTCTTCGCACGACTGCTCGATGAAGATGTCTTTGCCTTTGACGTGGAGTGTGACTTCGGCCTTCTGCCGTCGCGCCTTCTCTTTCAGCTTTTCGACCGTCAACAGCACGGTGATGTCGACCACTTGGTCGAAGTGGCGGGTGACCCGCTCCAGCTTGGTGAGCACGTACTCTCGCAATGAGGGCGTGATGTCAAGGTGATGGCCGCTGATCGTCAAGTTCATGAAAACCCCTTTCGCACGGATGAAAGACAAAAAACACCAGGACGGGCTGTGTCACCGTGACCGGCTGGCGCAACCCGGCCTGAATTCATCTTGCGCCTGATCGGCGAATCGGGCAAGGCGGAAAGCGATTCACCGGTATCGATTTGCGTGCGCTTTGTCCGGGATGTCCCGATGCGATAATTTTTATTGTCGCTTCGCTGGAGCTTGCATGCTCAATGTCTTTTCGCTGGCCCATGGTCGGCTGTTCCAGGAAGAGATCGAAAGCCGCGAAGCGCTGTCCCATGTGCAGCCGGTGTGGGTCGACCTCGACGCGCCCACGGCAGAAGAAAAAGGCTGGATCGCACAGCACTTCGGCGTCACGATTCCCGACGATGCGGTCGACGACGACCTGGAAGAGTCAGCCCGGTTCTACGAAGAAGACAACGGCGAGCTGCACATACGAAGCGACTTCTTGATCGATGACGACGAGACGCCGCGCAACGTCCGCGTCGCGTTCATCTTGTTCAAGAACGTGCTGTTCTCGGTGCACGGCGAGGAGTTGCCGGTATTCCGGCTGCTGCGGCTGCGCGCGCGGCGCATTCCGGCGCTGATCGAAGACGCGAAAGACGTGCTGCTGAAGCTGTACGACGCCGACGCCGAGTACAGCGCCGATGCGCTCGAAGGCATCTACGACGCGTTGGAAAAGGTCAGCCAGCGGGTGCTGAAGGAAGACGTCAATGATGCGATGGCCGCCGAGGCGCTGTCGGCCATCGCCAAAGAGGAAGACCTGAACGGCCGCATCCGGCGCAACGTGATGGACACCCGGCGCGCGGTCAGCTTCATGATGCGCAGTCGGCTGCTCAACGCCGAGCAGTTCGAGGAGGCGCGGCAGATCATGCGCGACATCGATTCGCTCGACAGCCACACCACCTTCTTGTTCGACAAGATCAATTTCCTGATGAATGCCACGGTCGGTTTCATCAACATCAATCAGAACAAGATCATCAAACTGTTCTCCGTGGCCAGTGTCGGGTTGCTGCCGCCGACGCTGATTGCCAGCGTCTACGGCATGAACTTTCAGGCCATGCCCGAGCTGCAGTGGCAATACGGTTATCCGTTCGCCATTGCCTTGATGGTGGCGTCAGTCGCCGTGCCTTTCATCTACTTCCGCCGCAAAGGCTGGCTGTGATCCGATGAAGGACAAATGGGCGTTGATGCTGGGCGGCCTGGTGGTGGTGATCGCCGTGTTCGGCCTGAAGGTCTGGCACGCGCAAGGCATCTGTGGCGAGCTGGGCGGACGCTGGGCGGGCGGCGAGTGCTATTTCGATGAGAAGCCCGTGGTCGCCGGAGCGCCCCGCCGGTGAGTGCCTCTCCGGCTGACCTGCCTGGCCCCGACCCCGACCGCATCGCCCTGATCGCCCTGCTGCGGGTGGCCTGTGCCACCACGCTGATGGTGATGTCGTTTTCGATGCTGCAACCGGTGCTCGCGGTGCGGCTGCAGACGGCGGGCGTCAGTGCCTCGGCGATCGGCGTGCTGGCGATGCTGCCGTTCCTCACGGTGGCGCTGATGGTGCCGCTGATGCCACCGCTGTTCGCGCGGGTCGGCGTGGCCACCGCCTACCGCATCGGCATGAGCCTGGAGGCGCTGGCCACACTGGGCTACGCCGTCACCTCGAATTACACGCTGTGGTGCGCGCTGGCGGTGCTGGGCGGCATGGGTGCAGCGGCGGTCTGGAACGGCACCGAAGCACTGATCGCGCACAACGCGCCGCCGGATCGGCGTGGCCGGTTCACCGGGCTCTACCAGAGCGCACTTGGCGGCGCGCTGGCCGTCGGGCCATTCCTGCCGGGCTTGTTGCCACTGTCGCCGCAGGCGCTGACGGTGTTCGCCGCGGCGCTGATGCTGGCGGGCCTGTTCGTCACCTTCGGCCGCGGCGTCAGCGCCTTGCAGGCCAGCAATGAGGACGCGTTGCCGGCCGGCCTGTGGGCCACGATTTGCAGCGTGCCTGGCCTGGTGACGATCGCCTTCGCCGGTGGCGTGTTCGAGGCCGGCCTGGGCTCGATCACCACGGCCTACGGTTCGCAGTCGGGGCTGTCGCTGGCGGCGGCAACATCGTTGGCCGGTGCGCTCGGCGTGGGCAGCTTCGCCTTGCAGTACCCCTGCGGCTGGCTGTCCGACCACGTGTCGCCGCGCGCCGTTTTCGGCCTGGCCGGTGTGCTGCTGTTGAGCGCCTCGGCGGCCTTCGCGACTGCGGCGGTCTGGCCGCCGGTGCTGTGGATCTGCGCTTTTGTCTGGGGTGCGGTCGGTGGTGCGCTGTACACGCTGACGATGATCCGCGTGGCGCATCAGTTCGCGGCGTCGTCAGCGATTGCCGGCACCGCCGCGATGATCACCGGCTACACCGTCGGCGGCGCAGTCGGGCCGTCGTTCAGCGGTGTGATGATCGATCAATTCGGCGCCCACGGCCAAGCCGCCTGGCTGAGCGTGCTGTCGGTGGTGGTGCTGGTGCTGTCGAGGCGCTTTTCGGGGGACGCCGGACACCGCTGAGGCCTGCGGCGCTCAGTCAGGCGACAAGGTTTGCTGCATCTGCTGCGCGAGTGCGCGGCCGCTGAGCCAGGCGCGTTCGATGCCGTCGGGCGCGGTGGCCTCGGGATCGCCACCGGCATGCCAGGCATCGCCGCAGGCCCCCAACCGCAGCGCCGCATTCCAGCCGCAGCGCTCGCTGCGTGGTGTGCGCACCTGCGCATAGCGCCAGCGGTGCGCGACCGCATGCACCGGCGCTTCGAGGTCTGCGCCGACCGTGCCTTCG
>JANPNF010000232.1:0-4058 GCA_031427315.1 Burkholderiales bacterium
CAGCCCGATACAGCTTGTAGACATCAAGTGCTGATGCAGTTATCTTTACGGCCAAGGAGCGTTTTCACAACCACCGCTGTCCCGCGAGTTGTGCAAACCTTCCTTTGGCGCACGTGTGTTCACCAGCAACGTAGACGGCCAATTTCAAAAGGCCGGGTGTCGTTAAGACCAGATTCATGAATGCCATGGGTTCACGCATTGCCTGCGACGCTCGAATGGATGCAGTTCCGGTTTTTGGCGGGCCGATTGTGTCGAACCCCAAGTTGACGCCGAAAGCTGTCGCTTTGTGAATCCGCAACCGCAATGTCCACTGCGGGGAGCGCTCGCTCGTCCCTATCGGTGCGTCGATTGCAGAATTTGCGTCGCTTGATAGTTTGATTGGCGGAATGCTGGCCAAAGTGCGCTTAGGAGCGAATTTCTTGCGTGCTGAACACTTCGCTGCGTTTGGCTGCAACGAAGAACTGGTTCAGCCGATTCGGTGGGTGGGTCACAAAGTGCTCACCCGCCTGCAGCAAGGGCGTACGCAACAGCCGCCTCGCGGTCCATCACACGACCAGCCTCCAGTTCGCGAACGAACTCTGCTGCGGCCAACGCGCGTTGCACATCGATCAGTGCTTCCTCGTAAGCTTGCTTGACAGCGCCCGACAGCTCTGCCGGCGCGGCGTCAACCCCCAGGACGCCGGCCAGGCGCGCCGCCACATGCGACTGGCCACACGCGGCATAGGCAATCAGCAACTGAGCCAGGCCCCGCGTCACCCCGGGTGACGTGGGGTAGTTGCGATACATCGGCAGACTTAGACGAAACAAGGCCAGCGCCTGCGCTGGCTTCTTGCGGCGAAGCGCCAGAAAGCCCTGCTGCGCGAGACTGCCGGCAATGTCGAAATTTGATTCGACCGCGCGGTACATCGCGAGGCTCTCCGCCAGCAGTTCATGCGCGCGGTCAAACTGGCCGCGGCGGATGGCGATGGTGCCCAACAGTGCGCGGCCGTGGCCGATGTAAAGCCTGTCGTTGCCAATACGCGCAATTTGCGCCTCGCACTCGACCACCATCGCTTCGGCCGACTCGTCGCGCCGCATCAGCGCCTCGTACCCGGCGTAGCAGATCAGCGCCTGGGCCAGCAGGAAGCCCTGGCGCCAGGGGTCCTCGATGCGCCGGCCGTGAACCAGGCTGTCCTCGAACAGTTGCTGTGTGGCCGAGTCGCGCTGGCGTGTGTCGATGTAACCCATCCACATCAGCGACCAGGCCATGCCTTCGTCGAAACCCAGTGATCGCGACACTTCACCGCACTGTTCGCACAGGCGGCGGCCGAGCGGCGGATCGAAGTTGGTGGCCAGCATGCCCGCACCGTAAAACGAGCGCGCATAGTGGATCGACGGCACACGGCCTTCACGGCGGTAGGCCTCAGCCAGCCGCTCCTGCCAGCCGACCATCTCCTTCCAGTGCATGTTTTTGTACCAGAAGCGGGTCAGCGAGTTGAACAGGCGCAGCCCTTCCTCGGCCTGGCCCGAGCGCAACGACCATTGCAGTGCCTGCCTGAAGTTGTCGAGCTCGGCCTCAGCACGCGCGTGCCAGTGCAGCTGCTCGGCACGGGTCAGCATTGGCCGAATTCGTTCAGCAAGCTCGCTGCAATCGGCCAGGTGGCGACGACGTGTGTCCTCCAGCTCATTGGCCACCAGCAACTTTTCCATTCCATATTGACGGATAGTTTCCAGCAGGCGGTAGCGCGGCCCGGCATTTGGGTGATCGGTCAAAGGGCGGCTGGGTACCTCGCCCGGTGCGTCCATCACCACCAGCGACTTCTCGACCAGCTGGGCCAGCAGGTCCAGCACCTCATCGCGCGCGATGGGTGATGCGCTGCAGACAGCCTCGGCAGCCTCCAGCGTCCACCCACCGGCAAACTGCGACAACCGACGCAGCAGCACCCGCTCGGGTGCGGCCAGCAGGTCGTGGCTCCAGTCGATAAGCGAGCGCAGTGTCTGGTGGCGCAACAGCGCCGTCCGCCGGCCACGCGTGAGTAGCGCGAAGCGGTTGTCCAGACGCTCGGCAAGCTGCTCGATCGTCATTGAACTGACGCGGGCCGCGGCCAGCTCCAGCGCCAGCGGAATCCCATCGAGCTGATGGCATACACGCGCAACGGCGCTTACATTGGCCGCTGTCAGCCGGAAGCCTGGCGCCACGGCCTGGGCCCGTTCGACGAACAGGCGGCTGGCTGGAAAGGCAAGAAATTCGCCGACTGACCCTGGCGCATCGGGCGGCGCCGTGCTCAGCGACGGCAGCCGCCAGGCCACTTCGCCAGCCACACCAAGGGCCTCGCGGCTGGTGGCAAGCGTGCGTGCTCCCCGGCTCTGATGTAGCACCAGTTCTGCAAAGGAGGCACAACTCTCAATCAGGTGCTCGCAGTTGTCCAGGATCAGCAGCACGCTTCGACGGCTTAGTACGTCAAGCAGGGTGTCGATCAGCGGTCGCGTCGCTTCTTCGTGCACATCGAGTACGCCGGCTATGGTTCGCACAAGCAGTGAGGGGTCAGTGACTGGGGCCAATTCGACGAAGCAGACGCCATCAGCGAATCCGGCGCCAGCGCAGTCGGCCACCTCCAGCGCCAACCGCGTTTTGCCGACACCACCGGCGCCTACCAAAGTCAGCAGGTGGGTGTCCGCCAGCAACGCCAACACAGCGCTCAGATCGTTTTCTCGACCGATCAGCGTTGGCTTGTTGGCGGGCAGGCCACGCTGGCTGGTTGGCTTTGCAGCAGGTAGCGAGGTGGCCTCACCCGGCCCTTCGTCCAGAAGTAGAGTAAATCGATAGCCGCGTCCCGGCACTGTCGTCAGCGCGTGAGCACCCAAAAGCTTGCGCAGGCCCGACACGTGTTGACGCAGGTTGTTTTCCTCGACCACTAAACCGGGCCAGACAAGCGCAAGCAACTCTTGATGCGACACCACTCGCTTGCGTTCAGCCACAAGCACCAGCAGCAGATCGAAGGCCCGCGCGCCTACTGCGAGCGGCACGCCATCGGCCAGCAGAAGACGTTGTCCGGGCCGCAGCTCAAAGCGGCCGAAGCGGACCGAGTCTGGTGTGGCTGGCTTGGTCATCATGATGCCTGTTGAGTTTAGCGCGCGCCGGTTTCACAAGAATTCACAACTGCGAGATGGACATGTCCGAAAGCGCTGGACACACTGGGTGTACCCGATTCGGGCAACTCCATCCCAAAGGATTCCCCATGAACGCCCCCACCGACCTGAACGCCTTGAAGACCCGCCAGCAAACCGCCTGGGCCAGCGGCGACTATGCCGTCATCGGCACCACGCTGCAGATCGTCGGAGAACAGCTCGCCGAGGCCTGCGACCTGCGCACCGACGAGCGCGTGCTGGACGTGGCCGCCGGCAACGGCAACGCTACGCTGGCCGCAGCGCGCCGGGGGTGCCTCGTCACATCCACCGACTACCTCAGCAGCCTGCTGGAACGGGGTGCCGAACGCGCCCGCGCCGAAGGTCTGCAGGCTGCCTTCCAGGTGGCCGACGCCGAAGCCTTGCCCTTTCCAGATACCAGTTTCGACGCCGTGCTGTCGACCTTCGGCGTCATGTTCTCGCCCGACCAGGCGCGTGCCGCTGCCGAGTTGGCACGCGTGTGCTGTCCGGGCGGCCGTATCGGCCTGGCCAACTGGACCCCCGAGGGCTTCATCGGCCAGGTCTTCAAGACGCTGGGACGCCACCTGCCGCCGCCGGCCAGTGTGCAGCCGCCATCGCGTTGGGGTGTGGAATCCAATCTGCATGCCCTGTTTGGAGACACAGCGGCTGCCATCTCGGCAACGCCCCGCATCTTCAACTTCCGTTATCGTTCTGAGGCGCACTTCATTGACGTCTTCCGCACATGGTACGGGCCGATCCACAAGGCGTTTGCTTCGCTGCCGGCCGACAGCGCCCAGGCCCTGGAAAGCGATTTGACCGACTTACTGACGCGAATGAACCGTGCGGGAAGCGCATCGCTCGTGGTGCCCAGCGAATATCTGGAAGTGATCGTCACCCGGCGCTAAACGCATGAACACAACTGGAATCGACGC
>JANPNF010000233.1:0-3224 GCA_031427315.1 Burkholderiales bacterium
GACGTCGCCAGCCAGCCCCACGTCGCCCAGTGCGCGGCGCAACTCGCTCAGGTTCCAGCGCAGCGCGGCCAGCGGGTCTTCGGCGTCCTCGAAGAGCAAGGCGGCCAGGCGCTGCCGGCTGACACCCGCCGGGTGCTGCACCAAGTAGGCCAGCATGCCCCACGCCTTGTGGCCGCGCAGTACCGCCTTGACGGCGCCTTCGCGCAACACGCTTGGCCTGCCGAGCAGGTGAATGACGGGTCCCATGCTCCGATCGTCCGGCAGAGCGGTCGTCGGCGCAATGGGCAAGTCGATCAGGCTTCGGCGGTGGTCGGGTCGATGGTGCGGACGACAAGCGCCACGCTGTCGGCGGGGAAGCCGCCTCGCCGGGCATGCTCACGCACCAAGTCTTCGCTGGGGGCGTTATAGACGCAATAGATCTTATCGCTCGTCACGTAGCTGTGCACCCATTGCACGTCGGAGCCCATCTGGCGCAGCACGCCGCAGGACTTCTGTGAAATGGCCTGCATGTCGGCCGCTGTGGCGGCGCCGATCTGGGGAATGGAACGTTCGATCACAAACTTGGGCATGGTGTCTACCGGGTTGGTTGAGGGGAAGCGTCAGTCTGGAGAGTCGGCGTGTGAGTCAGCGTGTGACACGAAACACGATTCCGCGGTTTCAGCCTTTTAAGCCGCCCACGCCGACTCCTTCAGTGCGGCGATCAGCACCAGCGGATTCGGCCAGTCCTCGCAGTGCTGGTAACGGTGGGCCAGCCGCACGTTCCCGACGCAGTCGATAACGAATTCACCGGGCAATTGCCAGGGGCTGTTCACCGCCGCACGAGGTGTCCCATGGCGCGACTGCTGCAGGCGGGCACCGGCTTCGGCATCGACCCTTAGAAACTCATCCGGCGCATCGAAGACGATCTGCGACGGTTTTCCTTCGAGTAGACCGTAGGCTTCGTACACGCTGCGGGTCGGGTCGCACAGCACGGGGCATCGCAATTTATGCCGCGCCGCATAGTCCGCGGCCTGGGCGGGCCCGCCCTGGCCGATGATCAGAACCTGGGCTCCCAGGGCTTTGTAAGCTGCGTACTCGGCCGGCAGGCGTTGCGCCCGGTCGGCGCCTCAACTGCAGCCGTAGTGCCTCCAGAACATCAGCAGCACGGGCCCATCAAGCCAGACATCTCGCAGGCGCACCGCGCGACCGGTCGAGCCCCGCAGCTCAAAATCGGGCGCGGCGTCGCCTGTCTGCAGGGGCATCCTCTCCCAGCGCACCCTGGTGGGCCCTCGATTCCACAACGAAAGCCATTCCGCTTCCGCGGATTGAATCTGCAAGCTCAGTAGATCGGGCATGGTCGGTTCCTTTGGAGTGGCGGGAGGCACCGACAAGATAGGCATGCACCGTTTGAGGCAGCGTGTGAGGGGGTGCGTAAGCAGCTTGTGCTTCGGCTGGGTAGGGGCCGCGCACGTCGGCAAGTTTCAGCTCGGCGAACTGGCGCGCATCGTCGCAATGCGCACCATCATCGAAGGTCAACAAGCCCGCCACTTCGTCAAGACTGAAACCCAGGCGCTGCGCTGCTTTCACAAAACGCACCCGCGCGATGTCTGCTGGCCCGTAGCGGCGAATGCTCCCCTAGGACTTCTCGGGTTCACTCAGCAAGCCCCGTCGCTGATAGAAGCAGAAGCGCACTTTTTCGACGCTGACCCCCGCTTCCTGGGCGAAGGTGCCGATGGTCAGGCCTGCGAGTGTGGGTTCCATGCTGCGCTACTCTGTATTTAAGTACGGAAATGAGCTTATGGCATCGAGCCGAGCCGCACAAGCGTCGGTCGTTGCTTGACACCGTACCGAAGTACGGAAATACAGTCAGTTCACGGTCTCGAATCTCGAAGGAAAAGCTCCCATGAACGATCAGCCCAATGGACGCGGTGCTCTCTGTGCCGGCGGTCTGGCCGCGGTCCTCGCGTCGACCTGCTGCCTGGGACCGCTTGTCCTCATCGCACTGGGCTTCAGTGGCGCCTGGATCGGCAACCTCACGGTCCAGGAGCCGTACCGCCCGATCTTCCTCGGCGTCGCCCTTGTTGCGATGTTCTTCGCGTATCGCCGCATCTTCACGCCGCCGCAGGACTGCAAGCCAGGGGAGGTCTGCGCGATCCCCCAGGTGCGCAGCACCTACGAGCTCATCTTCTGGGTCGTCGTGGCACTGGTGCTGGTCGCGCTCGGATTTCCCTTTATCGCCCCCTTGTTCTACTGATCAGAAGTTCACCATGAAGAAACTGCTCGCCACCCTTGCGTTTGCCGCCATCGCCGCCCCCGTCTGGGCCGCAAATCAGCCCGTCACTCTGGCCGTGCCGGGCATGACCTGTGCAGCCTGCCCGATCACCGTCAAGAAAGCGATCGCCAAGGTGGACGGTGTGAACAAGGTCGTCGTGAGCTACGACAAGCGCGAAGCCGTCGTGAGCTTCGACGACGCGAAGGCCAGCGTGCAGAAGCTAACGCAGGCCACCGAGAACGCCGGCTATCCGTCCAGTGTCAAGCGCTGAGCCAGTTGACCTACGTAAGGACCATGATGAGTGCGCTTGAGTCCATCGGGAACAAGGCCGGCGGGCTTGGCGCCGTCGTATCCGCCATGGGCTGCGGTGCCTGCTTTCCGGCCATTGCCAGCTTCGGCGGTGCCATCGGCCTGGGCTTCCTGAGCCAGTACGAAGGCCTATTCATTTCGGTGCTGTTGCCGCTGTTTGCCGCGCTGGCCCTGCTGGCCAACGCGCTGGGCTGGCTGAAACACCGGCAGTGGCACAGAAGCGTGCCGGGCATGGTCGGGCCGACCCTCTTGCTCATCGCCAGCTACACGATGGCCGAAAAACTGCTCTACGTCGGCCTGGCCGCCATGTTCGCTGTCTCGATCTGGGACTTCGCTTCGCCGGCAAATCGGCGCTGCGCTCCCGATGGCTGCGAGCTTCCCGCCAAACGGGCATGAGCGACGCCACTGAACCTTCGACCTCACTCGATTTCGGATCGAACCCATGACCCAACTGCAGAGTACCGGCATGACTTGCGACTCGTGTGCCACGCACGTGAAGAAGGCGCTGGAACAGGTGCCTGGCGTCCGCTCGGCCAGCGTGTCCTATGCCAATGGCACGGCGGAACTGGCTACGACCAGCGACACGCCTCTGGCGGCGCTCACGGCAGCGGCTTTCATAAATACTTTTTCATCGTCACTATCACAAACTTCATCATCATCATTC
>JANPNF010000234.1:0-2371 GCA_031427315.1 Burkholderiales bacterium
CATCATCACCGGCAGCAGCCTGGGCGGCCACGAAGACGAGGCCGCCCAGCACGACTTCCACCTGATGATCAAGCCGGTGCTGCCGAACAAGCTGCGGGCGATGATCGCCTTCAAGCTCGGGGTGCGCTAGGGTATTTCCTCATCACATGGACGGATGTCGAGCCGCTTGATTTCCGGTAGTCTGCGATTGTTATAAATCGTAACAACCATGCCGGAGGGGCAGCAATGAAGACCGAATCCCTGTATCGCGTGCGTTCATTGAGCGCGCTGGTCGCGGCGACCGTGGTCGCTGCCTGCGGCGGCGGCTCCGACACCCCGCCACCGCCACCGCCGACGGCAACCTTGTCGCTACAGGGGACGGCGGCTACGGGCGCTGCGATTTCGGGTGCGGCCGTCACGGCCAAGTGCAACGGCGGCACCGGCACGGCGACTACCGCAACCAACGGGACTTACGCGATCTCGCTGACTGCGGGCACCTTGCCCTGCACCTTGAAGGTCACGGCCGCCGGGGGCGACCTTCATTCCGTCGTCGCGGGCAGCGGCGCGACGGCCAGCGCGAACATCACGCCGATCACGCAGTTGATCGTGGCCAACCTGGCCGGCAGGGACCCGGCGACGTATTTCAGCGCGTTCGCCGCCGCGGACATCACGGCGCTGACCGCGTCGGCCGTCGATGGCGCGCAGGCGAAGGTCGTTTCTGTTCTGAAGAACAACGGCGTCGACGCCTCGGCCCTCGGCAACCTGATCACCGGCAGCCTGGTGGCCGCCAGCGGTAGCACGCCCGGCAATGCGCTCGACCAGATTCTCGACACGCTGAATACCAAGCTCTCGACCTCGGGTGTGACGCTGGCGCAACTGGTCACCACCGTGCTGCAGACCGTCGCCACCGCCACGCCGAGCGACACGCCTTCCGTGGCGTTGGACGTGGCGCTCCAGGCCAGGGCCGCAAGCTGCAACGCCTTGCGCAGCGGCAGCTACCGCCTGGTCGTGCCGACCGTTGGGACGGCGGGCAGCTTCGGCGTGGCATCGACGGAGAAATTGACCGTCAACGCGACGACGCCTTCGCTCACCAACGCAGCGGGCGAGTTATTCCCGCTGACGCCCATGGCGGGCAGCCCGTGCCGGTTCACCACCTCGGGGGGCGGCGACATCGTGGTGTCGCCGTCGGGCGCGTTCGCCGTCAGGACGGGTGACGGCTTCTTCGGCCTCGGGTTTCCGGAGCAGACGATTGCGCTGGCCGAGCTGGCGGGCAATTGGAACCTTCTCGGCTTCGATCGTGAAAACTTCCCCGACCCGATCGGACCCACCTCAGCCAACGTCACCATCAGCAGTGCCGGCGTGATCGCCTTCGCTGCCTACTGCGCCGACGCGAAGAATTGCGTGACGACCGGCCTGCCGAGCCCGCCGCTGACGGTCAACGTGGCCGGCGGCTACGACCTCAACTTCAGCGCCACCGAGAAGTCGCGCCTGTTCGCCTTCCGCGCGGGGGGTGGCGAGTTGATGCTGGTTGGCGCTGGCGAAGACGGCACCTGGACCATCGGCACGCGTTTGCGGACCAGCCCGCTGCCCGCCGTGGGGGCGGTGAATCTGTTCTGGAACGTCGGGGCGACCAATGCCCTCGTCGGCACGACCTACCGTCCGACGGGGCTGGCCATCTCGAACGGCAGCACCACCGTCACGACGGCCAACACCGCCAACGATTCCTTCACGCGCAACAGCGTCACCAATTTCACCGGGCCGATCACGCGGCCGGAGACGATCTACGCCAACAGGGTGGCAGGCACCGCCCGTCAAGGCTACCGCTGGCGCGAGCCGGCGACTGGCGTGATCAACAGCGCGGGTGCAACGGTCAACGTGTCCGAGTCCGTCCAGCTCCCGCTGCGTGGAATGGGTCTGACCGCCAGCGTGTCGCCCAATGCCAACGTGGCGGCAAGCAGCTACTTCTTGTCCGTGAGCAAGCCCTGAGTCTTTCTGCGACACGGGCCCGCGGGATGCCGAGAGGCGCCCGCGGGCCTTTGCGCGAGTGGGCGGCGCCGGCGGCAACGCGCGCGAACGCCACCGGGCCGGCACGACTTGCCGCTGCTGGTGAAGCCGGTGCTGCCGAACAAGCTGCGGGCCATGATCGGCTTCAAGCTCGGGGTGCGTTGACGCTGCTGCGCGCGGACCAAGTCGGCGCGTGACCGGGCTCAGAACTCGATGTTGTCGATCAAGCGCGTGGTGCCCAGGCGCGCCGCACCGAGCGCGACCAGGGCGTCGCCTTTCGCGAGTTGGGTCGCGGTCGGCGCCTGCAGGTCGCTGCGCCGGCGCACGCTGAGGTAGTCGGGCTGCCAGCCGCGTGCACGCAGATCGTCGATCGCCGCAGACTCGATGC
>JANPNF010000235.1:0-12535 GCA_031427315.1 Burkholderiales bacterium
GGCGCATCTTCCTTGACGTGCAGGCCGCACTCCTTGGCGTCTTCACTCTCCCACCACCAGCGGCCGGCGCGGAAGTCTTCGCCCACCGCGATGGCGCGGGTGCACGGCGCGCAGCCGATGCTGGGCATGAAGGCGTCGTGCAGCGGGTTGTAGGGCACGTTGTTGGTGGCAACGTGGTGCCACACGTCGTTCCAGCTCCAGTCGGCCAGCGGGTTGAACTTGATGCGGCCCTGGCTGTCGTCCCCGCTGAACGGCACCACCGCGCGGGTGTTCGACTGCTCTCGGCGCAGGCCGGTGACCCAGGCGCTGCGGCCCGCCATCATGCGCGCCAGCGGCTCCATCTTGCGGATTCCGCAGCAGGCCTTGCGCAGCGCCAGGCTCTGGTACATCGCATCTTTGCCGTTGGTGGCGACGAAGTGCACCACCGACTCGTTCATCGGCTTGAACACTTCGACAGCCAGGCCGTAGCGTTGCTCGATCCGCGGGATCAGCGCCAGCGTTTCGGCGTGCAGCATGCCGGTGTCGAGCGTGGCGATGGCGATGCCCTGAGCGCCGCCCAGGTCGTGGCGCGCGATCAAATCGGTCAGCACCATGTCTTCGACGCCGAGGCTGGTCGATTGGACGATGTGGCCGTCGTGGGCCGCAGCGGCTTCTTTCAGCACCGCGACGGTGTGTGCCAAGCGATCTTCGAAGCCCGCTGTTTTGCGGGCGTACAGGTCAATGGCGCTCATATCGAGGCTCCGGCATTCAGGTATTCGTCGGCGCTGTCCTTCAACTCGTCCACCGGACGTGCGAAACGTGGCCGGTGCTCTTGCACATCGCCCTGATAGAAGCCGGGGAAGAAGGTCAGCGCGCGCTCGGCCGCTTCGCGTGACTGGTCGGCGCGCAGCATCACTGCGTCGAAGCCGGTGCGCTGCATCAGCGGCAACATGTCGACCAGCACCTCACCGAGCGCCCGAATCTCGCCTTGGAAGCGGTAGCGCGAGCGCAGCAGGTGTGCCTGGCTGTAGGCGCGGCCGTCGACCCATTTCGGGAAGCGCAGCGCGATCAGGCCGAGGCGTGGCAGGTCGGCTTCGATGTCGCGCACGTCCTGGTCGTTCTCGAGGATCACGCCGACCGGTATGCCTACCGGCCAGTGGTGGCGCACGCTGCTCCATTGCAGCCACCCCAGCAGCAGGTTCGGCTTCGGCGTGATGGTGACCATTGGGCCGTCGTCGCCGTGTACGGTGCGCCACGGGTCTTGAGGGGTGTGGATGAATTTCATGGGGGCGTCCTCAATCCGCTCGGGCGGTGTCGGCTGCAGACTCACGCGCGGTCGATCGACGCACCGCGTTGGTCGCAGCCTTGAACGCATCGAGGCCGATGCGCTTGACGGTGTCGATGAAGCGTTCGCTGCTCTGGCGCTGCGCCAGGTAAGTGTTGATCACCGCTTCCACCGCGTCGGCCGCTTCGTCGGCGGCGAACGACGGGCCGATCACTTTGCCCGCCACCGGGCCGCCACTGATCACCGTGCCGTCGGAGCCGCCGAGCGTGAGCTGGTACCACTCGGCGCCGTCCTTGTCGACGCCGAGGATGCCGATGTGGCCGCTGTGGTGGTGGCCGCAGGAGTTGATGCAGCCGCTGATGTGCAGGTCGATGTCGCCGATGTCCCAGAGCTCGTCGAGGTCTTGATAGCGCTCGGTGATTTCGGCGGCCAGCGGGATCGAACGTGCGTTGGCGAGTGCACAAAAATCGCCGCCGGGGCAGGCGATCATGTCGGTCAGCAGCCCGATGTTTGGCGTCGCAAAGCTGGCGCTGCGCGCGGCTTCCCACAGCGCTGGCAGGTCACTTTCGAGCACCCACGGCAGCACCAGGTTCTGGTCGTGCGACACGCGCAACTCGCCGTGGCTGTAACGGTCGGCCAGGTCGGCGGCGAGCTCCATCTGGGTGTCGGTGATGTCTCCTGGCGCTTGACCTGTGCGCTTCAACGACAGCGTGACGGCGCGGTAGCCGCTGAGCTTGTGGGCGTGCACATTGCGCTGAATCCAGCGGCTGTAGCTGGCGGGCAGATCGGCGGGCATCGGGATGCCGGTCGATGGGCGCGCAGCAACCCCCGCCGGAATCACGAAGCTGGCATTGACGCGGTCGAATTCCGACTGCGGAATGATGTGCGCCGTGCCATCGACATCGCGCTCCAGGATGTCCTTGAACTCGGCGTTCACGTCGTCGACGAAGCGCTGGCCTTCGGCCTTCACCAAAATTTTGATGCGCGCCTTGTAGATGTTGTCGCGCCGACCGTAGCGGTTGTAGACGCGCACCACCGCTTCGATGAAAACCAGGATCTGCTGCCACGGCAGAAATTCGCGAAACACCGTGCCGATGACTGGCGTGCGGCCCATGCCACCACCCACCAGCACTTTGAAGCCGATCTCGCCTGCTGCGTTTTTCAACAAATGCAGCCCGATGTCGTGCCAGCCGATTGCGGCGCGGTCTTCGCTGGCGCCGGTGACGGCGATCTTGAACTTGCGCGGCAAAAAGGCGAACTCGGGGTGCAGCGTGCTCCACTGCCGCATGATTTCGCCGTAGGGCCGCGGGTCGACCGATTCGTCGGGCGCGATGCCCGCGAAGCAGTCGCTAGTGATGTTGCGGATGCAATTGCCGCTGGTCTGGATGCCGTGCATGTGCACCGCGGCCAGTTGGTCCATCACCTCGGCGCTTTGATCGAGCGGGATCCAGTTGTATTGCAGGTTCTGCCGCGTCGTGAAGTGCGCGTAACCGCGGTCGAAGTCACGGGCGATGCGCGCCAGGCCGCGCAACTGCGTCGAGCTCAGCTCGCCATACGGCACGGCCACCCGAAGCATCGGCGCGTGGCGCTGCACGTACCAGCCGTTCTGCAGGCGCAGCGCACGGAACTCGTCCTCGGGCAGGCGGCCGGCTAGGTGGCGACCCAGTTGATCGCGGTACTGCGCGGCGCGTTGCCGAACGAAGTGTTGGTCGAAGTCGGTGTAGGTGTACATCTTGAAGAAAGCGTCTCGATGTCGAAATTCAGTGGATGACCTTGAGGCCGGCCGTCAACAGCGACAGGCACAGCAGCGTGCGCACCAGGCGCTCGGGCATCTTGCGCGTCAATTGAAGCCGATCCAGATGCCGGGGATCGAGCCAATCAGGAGGGAGCCGAGCAAGGCCCAGGCGACATGGCCCAGCGTGGCATAGCCGATGCCCGCCACCGGCGTCAGCGGCACCGCGTGGGCAATGTCGGTGCCGACGATGCGGTGCGCGGCCAACTTTGGGTAGAGCAGCAGGATCAGTGTGGCGCCGATGGCCCCGGCACCGATCAAGCTCAGCGACACCAGCACGCCGAGGACGAAGCCGCACAGGATGGTCAGCGCGGGCCGATTGCCTTCGTGTATCCAGCGCTCGAGCCAGTGGCCGACCTTGACCCAGATTTGCTTGAAGGCAACGGTGACGGCGGTCAACAGCAACGCGATGCCGAGAGAGAACGTCAGTGCGCTGGCCCAGCCCTTGGTCAGGCCGGTCAGGTGCATCAGCGCGACGGTCGCCAGCGACGCCGGAATGCTGCCCGACAACAGCAGCCGAACAATGCGCCACTCGAAGTGTCCCGCTTGGTGGTGTGAAGCCGAGCCTGCGGTCTTGGTGATGGCGGCAAACCGCAGGTCGGTGCCGATGGCCACCGCAGGGTTCAGCTTGAACACCGACAACAGCAGCGAGCCGCCCCCCACACCTGTCATGCCCACAATGGCGCCGATGCCGAAGCCTCTCGCGATCGCCAAAAAGTCCATTAACAGCCCGGAAGGTCTGGCCCAGCGACATGCCCGGCCTCAGAAAATCAACACGTGACTTTAGCGACGGCCTTCAGATTGCGAAAACATATTTTCGGACGACTGGTATGCGAAGTCGTTATATAGAAATCCAATCGCAGTCCCGTGTGCTTCCAGCCAGGTGCTGTCATCAGTGCGGTGCAGCAGCAGCGACCGGCGTCGCTGCGCCCAGACCTCAGCGCGCCGGTCGGGCCGGATCAGCCAGGGCGGGCATTCGACGCGCCAATGCCTCGATGTCGATCGTCGGCAGCACGATGGCGGTGGCCGGACAGCGCGCCGGAGCGTCTTCCCCCGCGCTCCAGCCGCCTGCCTCATCGTTCAGGCTGGCCGGTCGGGCAAAGCCCAGCTGCGCGGTGAGTTGGCTCATGCCCGCATGCGTGCGAGCGAAGGCCAGGGCGCGGTCGTACTCCGCGTTGGCGTAGGCGCGGCGGGCGGTATAGAGCTCGTTTTCGGCGTTCAACAAGTCGAGCAGGCTGCGCTGGCCGATGTCGAACTGCTGGCGATAGGCGTCGCGCGCCTTCTCAATGGCCAGCGTGTTGCGGTCGAGCAGCACCAGTTGCTCGGAGAGTTTGCGGGTGTCGTTGTAGGCGATCGCCGCCGTCTGGCGCACGTCCTGGCAGGCCTTGTCGCGCAGGTCTTCGGTCTGGCTCAGCAGATTGGCCTGCTGGCGCACCCGCGCCTGATCGGAACCGCCGTTGAACAGGTTCCAGTTCAGCACCAGCTCGGCCGAACTGTCGTGCCGTTGGTCGCGCACACCATCGAAGTTGCGGCCGATCCCGCTGCGCACCCGCGCCTCGATGCGTGGCTGGAAGGCCGCCTCGCGCACCTGGCCGGAAAGGCGCGCAGCGCGCACCGCTTCGATGCTGGCGCTGACGGCCGGGCTTTGAACGACCGCACGGTTGAGCACTTCGGTGCTGCTGGGCGGCAGTTGGGCGTTCAGCACGACCAACGCCGGTGTGACATCGGTGCGTTGCGGCGGCAACTCGCCCACCACCCGCACGTAGCGCGTCATCACATCGTGCAAGTTGGCAGTTTCGGTAGTCAGGTTCTATTCGGCCAGCGCCAGCCGAGCGTTCGCCTGCTCCAGATCGACACCGCGGCCGACCCCGGCGCGAAAGCGCGATTGAATCTGCTGTGAGGCATAGCGGTGCTGCACGTAGTTGTCCTCGGCGAGTGCCACCAGCCGCTGAAAGCGCTGCACGTCGTACAGCGCGCGCGTGGCTTCCAGCGTCGTCTGCTCGGTCGCTTCGAGCAGATCGAAATAGCGGGCCAATCGGTCGTGGCCGAAGCGATCAATCTCGCGCTGCGTGCCCAGACCGTCCCACAGCAGCTGGCTCAATGTCAACGCCACACCGCGGCGGTTCAACGACTCGGTCTGTGGCAGGCGAGAGGTGATCTTGTCGCGGTCGATACCGACGCCAGCGTTCAAGTCCAACCGAGGCAGCAAGCCACCCCGCGCCGCATCGACCGCATCGCCCGCGGCACGGTAGGCGTTGAAGCGCGCGGTGACCTCGGGGTTCGTTGCCAGCGCTTTCTCGACAGCGCGGTGCAGCGGATCGGCTGCGATGCCCGTCGTCTGCGCTCGCAACGGCTGCCCCAGGCAAACCAAGGCGGCGGCAACAGCAATCAAGGTGCGTAAATGGCGCATGGGTGGGTGTCGTGGCGACGGGGTGATACAGCGGTGGATCGAGCGTTTGACAGCAAAAACACGAAATATCGATAAGTCTATGTCCCCCGTGACAGCGGCGTGACTCAAAAAGTGACGCGATTGCAACAAGAGTTGAGCGGCGCGACACAGGGCCTGCCTCGGCCGCAAGAGACGGTTGATCGTGCGGCGTGAGGGCCTCAAGTTGAGATGCTTCTGGACGACAACGAAGCATCACATTTGCGCCTTCACTCGATGCGAAGGCCACCGAACTCACACCCTGACGCCCGTGCCCCACGAGCGAACCGCACGCCCGTGAATCGCCGTGAGCCCATGACCCCCATTGCCCACCGCTGGCCGCGCTGGATCGCGCAAGGCGTGCTGCTGGCAAGCCTGCAGGCGGCGGTCTGGGCGGGCCAGATATGGGATGCCGATCGCATGGCCTTGGCCGCGCAAGCGCAAGGTCAGAAAGCGCTGGCAGCTTGGCAGGCGCTGCGACCCACGCTGTCGGCGGCATTGAAGCAGGACGATGTGACGCGGCTGCAAGCCATCAATGATTTCTTCAACCGCCGGATCGTGTTCCGCGATGACATGCAGGTCTGGGGCCAGGTCGATTACTGGGCCAGCCCGTTCGAGATGCTGGGTAAGGGCGAAGGCGATTGCGAGGACTTCGCGCTCGCCAAGTACTTCAGCCTGCGCGCGGTCGGCGTCGCGGCGAGCAAGCTGCGGCTGGTCTACGTTCGCGCTCAGCTGGGCGGGCCCGGCGGGCCGGTGCAGGCCCACATGGTGCTCGCGTACTACACGCTGCCGAACGCCGAGCCGCTGATCCTGGACAACCTGATTTCGGAGCTGCGCCCGGCGTCCCGTCGACCTGACTTGACGCCGGTGTTCAGCTTCAATGCCGACGGCCTGTGGCAGGGCACCGGCGCACAGTCGGCCGGCGATCCGCTGGCGCGGCTGTCGCGCTGGCGCGACGTGCTGGCCAAGGCCCGCACCGAAGGGTTCCCGCCATGACGCTGCATTGCCATTTCATCGATTACAAGGAGCGATCATGTCGCTGATCCGTCAAGTCTGGCTGCTGTTGCTGGCCACTGTGTTGCTCGCCTTCGTCGGCAGCGTCGGCGTGGCCACCACCTCGGCGCGCGACCTGCTGCAGACGCAGTTGCGATTGAAGAACAGCGACAACGCGGCGTCGGTGGCGCTGGCGCTGTCGCAGCAAAAGGGCAACGCGGAGCTGATGTCGCTGCTGATGGCCGCGCAGTTCGATACCGGCTACTACCGTCGTGTGCAGCTGCGCTCGGCCGATGGCAAGCTGGTGTTCGACCGGGAGGCCGGCGCGCCCTCGGGTTCGGCGCCTGCGTGGTTCGTGGCCGTGGTGCCGATCACCTCGCAGCCCGGCACCGCGCAGGTCTCCGACGGTTGGCGGGCCTTGGGCCAGGTGCTGGTGGAGAGCCAAGTGTCCTATGCCCACGACGCGCTCTGGTCCAGCACGCTGCGCACCGCGCTGGCGATGGCGCTGGTCGGGCTGCTGGCGGCCGGCCTCGGCTGGGGGGTGGTGCGGCGCATCAGCCGGCCGCTGGACGTGGCGGTGGCGCAGGCCCAGTCGCTTGAGCAGGGTGAATTCGTCACCGCCTCCGAACCCCGCGTGCCCGAGTTGCAGCGGCTGGCGCGCGCCATGAATTCGCTGGTCGAGCGGCTGCGTGTGGCGTCGCGGGCGCAGGCCGGGCAGATCGATACGCTGCACCGCCAGCTCAACGGCGATGCGCTGACGGGGCTCTCTAACCGCAGCCATTTCCTGTTCCAGCTGGCCGCTTCCTTGCAGCGGGAAGACGGACCGGCCGAGGGCGGCCTCGTGCTGCTGCGGGTGATGGAGCTGGCGGCGCTGAACCGCCAATTCGGCCATGCCGCGACCGACCGCATGCTGGTGACGATTGCGCAGTCGCTGCAGCCCTATGCCGACGAGGTCAAAGGCTGCTTCCTCGGCCGCCTGAACGGTTCCGACTTCGCGTTGTGCCTGCCCGCCGCGGGTGTCGTCCACGAAACCTCACAGACCCTCGCGCAGGCGCTGCATCTGGTGCTGCCCACGTTGGGCTGCGGCGCGGCGGTGTGCATCGGCGCGGTCGAGGTGCACCGCGGCATGCAAGCGAGGCAGGTGATGAGCGCGGCCGACGCGGCGTTGGCGCGGGCTGAGAACCGCGGCCCGTTCGCGGTCGAGTTCGGCCCGCACCCGCCAGGCGCGCTGGCCGTTCTGGGTGAAGGCGCGTGGCGGCAGCGCATCCAGCAGGCGTTGGGCCAGGCCGCGAGGGTGCGGCTGATGGAATTCCCGCTGCTCAATGCGCAGCGCCAACTGGTGCATCTGGAATGCCCGCTGCGGCTGCAGCTCGAGGCCGATGGCGCCTTCGAACCCGCCGCTCGCTGGCTGCCACTGGCAGTGCGCAGCCGCTTGACTGGCGCTGTCGACGAACGCGCGCTGGCGCTGGCGCTCCACGCCGCCGATCACGATGGCCGCCCGCGCTGCGTCAATGTCTCGCCGGCGTCGTTGCTCGACAGCGGCTTCGCAGCCCGCGTGCGTGCCCTGCTGTGCACGACGCCGCAGGCTGCACGTTTGATCTGGCTGGAGGTGACCGAGTCGGCGGCCGTCGAGCACTTCGAGCTGCTGCGCGAACTCGGCCGACAGCTGCGGCCTACCGGCGCGCGCTTCGGCGTCGAGCACGCGGGCGAGCGCTTGGGGCAAATCCCGCGGCTCTTCGAGGCCGGCCTCGATTATCTGAAGCTCGACGCGTCGATCATTGCCGGTGTCGGCCATGACGAGCACCGCGCGCTGTTCGTGCGCAGCACCGTCGGCCTGCTGCACGGCCTGCGCATTCAGGTGTATGCCGAAGGGGTGTCCGACGCCACCGACGCCGCTTGCCTGTGGGAGTGCGGCATCGACGGCGCCACTGGGCCGTGGATCAGCACGCTGGAGGTCGAACCCTGAACCGGTGGCGTGCTCAATCGGTGATCAGTTTGCCGTTTTTAAGCAGGTCGTTGATGACTTGGTTGTCGTTGCTGAAACCGCCGACCAGGTTCAGCCCGGTCAGCGTGATCACCTGATCGACCGCCGCCGGGGTGTAGCTGCCCGAAAAGCCGCCGGTCGAGCTGATCTCGACGACGGTGTTGCCGCCGACCGCCGAGAAGTGCAGGTAGTTGGCGAGGTTGCCTTCGTGCGGCGTGATGAGCGTTGCGTAACTCAGGTTGACGGGTGCGCCTTGCGTCACCGTGTTGACCGCATGCGATTCGCCGACCAGCAGGTCGCGCAGGTCCAGCACATCGCCGCCGTGCGGCGTGTTGTCGAAGTCGGTGATGACATCGCGCGCTGGAGTACCAGCCGGGCCTGCGTCGCCCAGCGACCAGCTGAACACGTCGTGGCCTGCGCCGCCCGTCAGCTGGTCATTGCCGATACCACCGCGGATCAGGTCGTCGCCGGCCCCGCCGTTGAGGGTGTCCTTGCCTTGGCCTCCGATCAGGATGTCTCGCCCCGCGCTGCCGTTGAGTATGTCGTCGCCGTTACCGCCGTCGAGCAGTGAGCCGGTTCGCACCAGGTAGCTGCCCGCAGTCGGGCCGGCAACCAAGTCTTGCAGGTCTGACAACACCGGCGCGTTTGCATTGCTGAACAGCGGCAGGTTCTGTGATCCGAGCACCTGGTAGGCGGAGTCGGCACCGCTGCTCAATTTGAACTCGACGCGCAACACCGCATTGCCGCCTTGCTCCCAGTACAGCAGCTCGAGCGGCGTCAGCCCTCCTTCGATCGGCACGCCGGTGTAGACGCGGGTGGTCGGCGCCTGGATGTTGTCGAAGTAGGCCACCGGGTCTTGATTTCCAAGGCGCAACTGGAAGCCGTCGTCGGCGTAGAAACGGATGTCGTACAAGCCCGCTACCAGATAGGCCTGACCGGTGATGCGAATGGCCGCGTCGCTGGTGCGCCCGAGGCCGCTGGTCGGCCCGCCGCCGATCTGGTCGTTGTCGGCGGTGCCTTGTCGCACCGTCAGACTGGACTCATCACCGCCGCCGCTGCGGTTGAGGAATTTGTACAGCTGGCTGTTGTTGTTGTTCAGCCCGGCGGTCGAGCCGCCCGCCGCGATGTTGGGGTTCGTGCCCAGCGAGGCCGTCACGGCGGTCGAGGTGCCGTAGTCGATGGCCCGGGCGGTGAAGCGCGCGTCGGCGGTGTCGGCGGCGGCGGCGGTGGTGGTGCCGACGATGCCAGGCGTGCCGGCAGGAACGAACGCCGCGTTGCGGCCGTTGACGATCGCGTTCAGGTCGCTCACCCGATCGAGGTTGCCCAACGTGCCGTCGTCACTGTGTCGCCGGTTCGGGCTGGTCGGGCCGGGGTTGAAGTCGTTGTAGCCGTAGTACTCGCCGTTGAGCCCGAGGGTGGCGTTCAATGCCGTGGTCGTTGGGGGCGCGGCGTTCAATGTGTCGGCGGTACCGCCGACATTCAGCGTCAGCGTTGCGGTGGCAAACCCGCCTTGTCCGTCGGACACCTGGTAGCTGAAGACATCGTTGACCTGCGTACCCGTGGCCACTGCATCAGCGCGGCTGGCGGTGTAGTTGTAGCTGCCGTCGTTGCGCAGCAGCAGGTCGCCGTAAGTGCCTGCAATCGTCACGCCGCCGTTCGGCACGGCTGTCGTGGGTACACCCGCGCCCGCGGAGACTTTCGTCACCGTCAAGCCATCTCCATCGACGTCGGTGTCGCGGCCCGCGGCCACCGAGCTCGACTGGATCACCCCTTGGTCGGCGGTGACAGTCAGCGTCTGCGCCGCCGTCACGCTGCCTGCGTCGTTGCGCGCGACGGGCGCATCGTTGGTGCCGGTGATGGTGATCACGAGATTGGCGGTCGAGGTGGCGCCCTGGTCGTCGGTGACGGTGTAGGGGATGGTGAGCACCTGTGTCTGACCAGCGGCCAGCGACTGGTAGGCCGCGTTCGACGCGTCGAAGGTGTAGCTGCCGTTCGGGCTGAAAGTCAGCCCGGCCGGAGGTGCGGCATTCAGGCTGAAGGCGAGCACCGCATTCGCATCGGCGTCGGTCGCTATCACGCTGCCGGTGAGCAGCGGCGCGTCCTCTGTCACCGCCACACTGGCGCCTTGTGCGACAGGCGCATCGTTGGTGCCGTTGATGGTGACCGTAACGACCTGCGAGGTGCCGTCGATGGTGGTGACCGTGAAGGTCTCGTTGGGCAGCGACTGGCCTGCGCCGAGGGCTTGCACGGCGGGATCAGCGTTGTTGAGCGTGTAGGTCCAGGCGCCCGCTGCGTTGATGCTGAACGTGCCATGCGCACCTGCAACATTGCTCAGCGGATTGAAAGCCGCCTCACCCGCATCCGGGTCGGTGACGGTGAGCGTGCCGCCCGTCGTGGGCGCGCTGTCTTCAATCGTCGCGCCGTTGGCGGCACCGCCGATCACGGCTGCATCGAACGCTGCCGCGACATCAATCGTGATCCGGTTCGGTGTTGCATCAAAAGCGCCGGAGCTGTCTTGCACGCTGAAGCTGAAACTCGCGCTGCCGTTGCTGTTCGGCGTGGGGGTGAAAACGAGGTTGGCGAGGTTGGCTGCGGCAATCACTGCGCCGGCTGCGATCGGTACGCCGCTCAACGTCAAAACGCCTGCCAGCGGCAGGACATCGATGCGCAGGTTGGCGAAGGTCTGGCCGGCATCGGCATCGGAAAAACCGAAGTCGGCTGCGCTGAAAGCGCGTGAGCCGTCTTCCGCGATGGCGAACGTTGCATCCGTTCCGGTGGGCGGTGTGTTCGGCCCGACGTTGACGGTGACGGTTGCGCTGGCAACACCGCCATTGCCGTCGCTGATGGTGTAGCTCAGCAGCACCGGGCCGGTGATGTTGTTGGCCGGGATGAAAGCCAGCGTGCCATCCGGGTTGATCGACACCGTGCCGAACGCGGGATCGACGGTAGCGGTGCTGACGCGGAGGGTGTCGCGGTCCGCATCGCTGTCGTTGCCGAGTACCGCGATCGTCATCGGCGTGTTGATCCGTGTCGACGCCACATCGTCGACTGCCAGCGGCGCATCGTTGATCGGATTGACGGTGATGGGCAGGCTCACGGAGGGTGAGCCCGCACCTTCGTTGTCGGTGGCGCCGAAATCGAACGCGGTGTTGCCGTTGAAATTCGCTGCCGGCACGAAGCTCAACGTGGCCGCGCCTGCGGTGGCGGGAATACTCTGGCCGATCGTCACCGGCAGCCCGCCGAACAGCAGCACGCCATTTGTGGGCAGTGAGCTGATCGTGAAGCTCGCGATGCTGCCGTCGATGTCGGTGCCGCCGAGCGTCACCGGAATACTCAAAGCGTCTTCATCGCCGCTCGCGGGTGTGGCCACCGCAACCGGTGCGTCATTGACTGCGCTGACGTTGATCGTGATCTGGTTCGGCGCGACATCGAATGCACCGGCGCTGTCTTGAACGCTGAACTCGAAGCGAGCGTAGCCAGCGCCGTTCGCATTGGGCGCCGGTGTGAACACGAGGTTGCCCAGGTTTGCCACCGCGATCACCTGACCGGCCACCACGGCTACGCCCGACAGCGTGAAGCTGCCAGCCTCTGGCAGTTTGTCGATGCGTACGTTGGCAAAACTCTGCCCCGCGTTGGCATCGGAGAAACCGAAGTCGGCCGCGCTGAAGCTGCGCGATCTGTCCTCGTTCAACGTGAGAGTCGCATTGCTGCCCTCGGGCGGGGTGTTCGGCCCGACGTTCACCGTGACCGTTGCGCTGGCAACTCCGCCCTGCCCATCGCTGATCGTGTAGCTGATGAGCACCTGCCCGCTGACGTTGTTGGCTGGGTTGAAGGCAAGGGTGCCGTTCGGGTTGACGGTGATCGTGCCGAAAGCAGGATCGACCGATGCGGTGGTGACGGCCAGCGGATTTCCATCGACATCGCTGTCGTTGGCCAGCACCGCGATCGTCGTCGGCGTGTATTCCTGCGCCACCCAGACGATGCCTTTGCGGCACTTGGCACGGCGCATGAGGTCCAGGCCGTCTTCCATGCGCGTGACCAGCGGCTTTTCGACCAGGATGTGCAGGTCGGTCGCCA
>JANPNF010000236.1:0-2282 GCA_031427315.1 Burkholderiales bacterium
GAGCGCAGTGCGCCCGCCGCGACCGAGGGCCAGGGCGGCACCAGGCACTCGCCATGGCTGCCAGGGTCGCCGAAGAGCTTGTTGCCGCGCAGGAAGAGCACGTCCAGCGGCTCGATGAAGCGGTAAGTGGTGGGCATGGCGTCAGGCTCCGCTGCGGGGTTTCGCGGGCCAGGAACTCGGCGGCGCTCATGAAGTGTTGCAACCAGGCCAGTGGGTCGGCGTTGTGCGCGTCGTTCGGGTGCTGCTTTGTGTCGAACGCCAGCGCGGCCAGCCGCTGCGCCAGGCCGGGTACGTCGTGCTTGTCACGCGCCGTCTTGTCGGCCTGACGGTCGAGCTGGTAGGCCAGCAGCGAGGCCAGCATGGCGGGCTGATCGCGCGGCAAGTCTTTCAGCCACGCGAAGCTGTTGTAGACAGCGCGGCGCGAGACGCCATCGTCTTGCAGAAACCCGCACAAGTCGCCCATCAGCGCCACCGGCTTGCCCCACTTGGCGGTGACGTAGAGCGCGCCGCCAGAGCGTTTGACGATGACCAAGCTGAACGCATCGCGCCCGCCTTCCCCCTTGGCGCGCTTCTCGGCCAGGCGCAGCTCGCGCATCACGGCGCCCAGCGGTGCCTGGTGGTGGGCCACGACCGCGCCGCAACTGGCGGTGGCGCGCTCGCCCATCATGCGCATCAGGCGCGGGGGTTTGCCGGGCTAGTCGCTCAGCAGCGCAAAGCCGTTCTTCAGCGCCAGCCCCTGCCGGTCGCCATCGGCATGTGCGGGGTCGTGGCCCGAGTACGCGACGCGAAGGCGCTGCATGGCGGGCAGCAGGTCGGCCACGGGCAGCATGGCCAGCACGTCGTCGCCACCGGCGTAGATCAGGCGGCCGAGGTGTTCAGTCTCGATCACGTGGGGTGCCACGACCAGAGAGAAATCATTGAGCGCAGCCGAGATCGCCAGATGGCGGTTGGGCGACACGGCGCGTTTCTGCTCGGCATACGCGCGCAGCCGCGGCTGGCTATGCGCGTGCTTGTCGAAGCCGGCACGCACATCGGGGTGAAAGCTCTCGCGGTAGGTGATGGCGTAGTCGTCACCGCCTGCCAGCCAGGCGCCCATGTGGTCGCCGTCCATCAACAGCATGCCGTAGTAGGTTTCGAGGCGGGCGCCGTCGTCGCCATCGTCGCGCAAGGTGCGGCGCACCAGGCGCTGGAGTTCGCGCGCCTGGGCGTCGTCTTCCAGTTCGTCGGCGGCATCCAGCAGGGCGGGTAGGCGCTTGGCGTCGTCCCGCGCCGGGTTACGGGCGTGGCGCCTTATGAGTTCGCGCGGCAACGCGACGGGCTCTGCCGCGTGGCTGTCCAGCGCCGCTGCCAACCCTTGCGCACCCAGCCCGCCACGTTCAAGCCACTGGTCGATCTGATGCGCTAGCGCCATGGTGTGGGTAGAGACGACGAAGCGCTGCGCACTGCTGGCGCTGTCTGGGTCGCCCAAGGCGCGGCCCACTTCCTGGGCAAACAGCGTAGGCCACAGGCGTTTGAGCGCCGGCAGCGCGCCCAGGTGTTCACCCTTCTTGGCCCACGCGGGCTTGGCGTCGGCGACTTTCGTCCACAGGGTTTCGACGTGCTCGCCTTCGCGGAACGCCTTGTCGCCGCGACTCTTGCGCTTGCCTGTCGGAACAGAGAGTTGATGGGCATCCGTGGTCAACCACTCCGTCTCGCCGGTCAGCGAGCAGCGCCAGCCCTGTTGGGCGTGCTGCTTGCACGGCCGCACCGCCTTGGCAGCAGCCAATGCGCGCTCGGCCAGATCGTGTACCGCCGGGTACAGCGCGCCCGGGTTGGGCGACCAGAACGTGGTGTTGTCGCCCCATTGCAATTCTTCGTGCAGCACCTTCCAGGCCGGGCTGGCTAGAAAGCCGCAGGGCTGGCCGGTTTGGGTGCCGAAGAAGGGCGCCATGGCTGCGGACAGCGCAGTGGTGTCCAGGTCGTTCTGCTTCGCCTCGTTGCCCGGGCGGATGAGCGAGAACGGCACCGCAGCCCAATGAACTTCGGGGAAGCCTTCGAGTTGATCGCGCATCTGGCGGTGGCAATGTTGTTCGCTGCCGTTGGCCAGTTCAGCGACTTCGAGCAGGCGGTCAACAACGTCTTTGCCCTGCGCCTGCAACCAGCCACGCACGGCGCGTTCGACCTGCTGCGCAAGCGGCCTGGCCTGCGACGCAGGCACGATGGCGACAAAGCGATTGGGCAGCGCAGCCGAGAAGAGGGGATTGGCGTCGGTGGCGCCGCGCGTCCATTCGCAGTGACTGAAC
>JANPNF010000237.1:0-9227 GCA_031427315.1 Burkholderiales bacterium
GCTGCAGCTCAGGTAGAGGCGTTTGCGCGCGCGCGTTATCGCCACGTACATAAGCCGTCGTTCTTCTTACAGCCCAAAGAGGGGGGAGGTGCTGTTTTCGTGCGGGAACAGGCCTTCTTCGAGGCCGGTGATGAACACCGCATCGAACTCCAGCCCCTTGGCCGCGTGTACGGTCATCAGCTGGATCGCATCCTGCCCGGCCTGCGCCTGGTTGTCGCCGGCTTCGAGGGATGCGTGCGTCAGGAATGCGGCCAGCGGCGACATGATCTCGCCGGTTTCGGCGTCGGGCGTGGTGATCAGTGAAGCGATGCCGTTGGCCGGTTCCGGCGATGAAGTCGTTCCGGCCGCCGCATTAACGCCGAGCCCCGACAGCACCTTCGTCAACTCTGCATCGCCACCCAGCGGCAGCGGCGTGCCGAACTCATCGACCGGCAGCGCCACCGCGTCCTTGCCGAAGCCTTCCTGCGTGACGAAGGCCTCGGCCGCGTTGACGAGTTCGTCGAGGTTTTCCAGCCGGTCCTGGCCTTCTTTGTCGCTGCGGTAGAAATCGACCAGGCCGGAAGCCTTGAGCATGTGCTCGATGATTTCGCGCAGCGTGAGCCCACGCGTGGCTTCGCGCATCGCGTCGACCTTGGCGACGAAGGCCTGCACGTTGCCGCCGCCCTTGCCGGCCACAGCGCCGACGCTTTGATAAAGGCTGCGGCCGGTGGCGCGTGCTGCGTCCTGCAACAGCTCGATCGTGCGTGCGCCGATGCCGCGCGTCGGGAAGTTCACCACGCGCAAGAAGCTGGTGTCGTCGTTCGGGTTCTCGATCAGTCGCAGGTAGCTCAGCGCGTGCTTAACCTCAGCGCGCTCGAAAAATCGCAGGCCGCCATAGACCTTGTACGGAATGCTCGCGTTGAACAACGCGCTCTCCAGCACGCGGCTCTGCGCGTTGCTGCGGTACAGCAGCGCGATGTCGCGGCGCGGCGTGCCGTCGCGGTGCAGCTGCTGCGCCTCTTCGACGAACCACTGCGCCTCGGCGAAATCGCTGGTGGCTTCGAACACCCTCACTTGCTCGCCCGGGCCGGCTTCAGTGCGCAGGTTCTTGCCCAAGCGGCGCGAGTTGCGCGAGATCAGCTCGTTGGCCGCATCAAGGATGTGCCCATAGCTGCGGTAATTGCGCTCCAGCTTGATGACCTGCTGCACCTTGAACTCGCGCTCGAAGTCGGCCATGTTGCCGACCTGCGCGCCGCGGAAGGCGTAGATGCTCTGGTCGTCGTCGCCGACCGCGAGCACGGCGCAGCCGTCCGGACCGGGCGGTCCCGCAAACATTTTCAGCCAGGCGTACTGCAGCCGGTTCGTGTCCTGGAACTCGTCGACCAGAATGTGGCGAAAGCGGCGCTGGTAATGGTCACGCAAGCTGGCGTTGTCGCGCATCAGCTCGTAGGTGCGCAGCATCAGCTCGGCGAAATCGACGACGCCTTCGCGCTGGCATTGATCTTCGTAGGCTTGGTACACCTGCACCAGCACGCGGCCCTGCTCGTCGCGCACCTCGACATCCTTCGGGCGCAGGCCTTCCTCTTTCTGCCCGGCAATGAACCAGGTGGTGGTCTTTGGCACGAAGCGCTCTTCATCGAGCTTCATCGCCTTGATGACGCGCTTGACGGCCGACAACTGATCGGCCGAATCGAGGATCTGAAAGCCTTGCGGCAGCGCGGCCAGCTTCCAGTGCGCGCGCAGGAAGCGATTGCACAGCCCGTGAAACGTGCCGACCCACATGCCGCGCACCGGCACCGGCAGCATGGCGGAGAGCCGCGTCAGCATTTCCTTCGCCGCCTTGTTGGTGAAGGTCACCGCCAGCACGCCGCCCGGTGACAGCTGGCCGGTCTGGATCAGCCAGGCGATGCGCGTGGTCAGCACCCGGGTCTTGCCCGACCCTGCACCGGCCAAGATCAGCGACGGCCGCGCCGGCAGCGTGACGGCAGCGAGTTGTTCCGGGTTCAAGCCGCGCAGGAGGTTGTCGGACGATGCCACCCGCAGGCCGGGCGCATCGTCAATCTCAGTCTTGACCGACGTAGCAACCACCGCAAGCTCGTCTTCTTCAAACAGCGGAATCGACGGGTCGTCGTGCGGCGCGACGCCGGGGCTTTCGGAGGGGCTGGACATCGAATGATTCTAGGAGCCGCCCTCCTACAATTCGGCCTCCTTTTTGTTGCTCTGCGGCGCGCGTTTTTGCAGCGCCCAACCCGGTGTCCCCATGACCGAACTGGCCAAGTCTTTCGAACCCGCTGCCATCGAGGCCCACTGGGGGCCACTGTGGGAGCAAAGCGGCGTCTACAAGCCCACGCTCGATGCTGCCAAGCCTTCGTTCTCGATCCAGCTGCCGCCGCCCAACGTCACCGGTACGCTGCACATGGGCCATGCGTTCAACCAGACGATCATGGACTCGCTGACGCGCTACCACCGCATGCGCGGCCACAACACGCTGTGGGTGCCGGGCACCGACCATGCGGGCATCGCAACGCAGATCGTCGTCGAGCGACAACTCCAGGAACAAGGCCTGAGCCGCCACGACCTCGGCCGCGCCAACTTTGTCGCGCGCGTGTGGGACTGGAAGCAGCAGTCGGGCTCGACGATCACGAACCAGATGCGCCGCATGGGCGACAGCGTCAGCTGGCCGCACGAGTACTTCACGATGGACGACAAGCTCTCGGGCGTCGTTACCTCGACGTTTGTGCAGCTGTATGAACAGGGCCTGATCTACCGCGGCAAACGGCTGGTCAACTGGGACCCGGTGTTGAAATCGGCGGTGTCGGACCTGGAGGTCGAAAGCGAGGAAGAGGATGGCTTTTTGTGGCACATCCGTTACCCACTGGAGGATGGCTCGGGCGACCTGGTGGTGGCCACCACACGGCCAGAGACGATGCTGGGCGACGTGGCGGTGATGGTGCATCCGGAAGACGAGCGCTACGCCCCCTTCGTCGGCAAGCGCGTCACATTACCGCTGTGCGAGCGCACGATCCCAGTGATCGCCGACGACTACGTCGATCGCGCGTTCGGTACCGGCGTCGTCAAAGTCACGCCGGCGCATGACGTCAACGACTACGCGGTCGGCCAGCGCCACGGCCTGCCGATCATCGGCGTTCTGACGCTCGATGCTGCGGTCAACGAGAACGCGCCGGTGGCGTACCAGGGCCTCGACCGCTTCGTTGCCCGCAAGCGCGTGGTGGCCGACCTCGAAGCGCAAGGATTTCTGGTCGAGGTCAAGAAACACAAGCTGATGGTGCCGCGCTGTGCGCGTACCGGCCAGGTGATTGAGCCGATGCTGACGGATCAGTGGTTCGTCGCGATGACGAAGGCCGGCCCTTCTATTGCCGGAAAACCAGGCAAGAGCATCGCGCAGAAGGCGATCGACGCGGTCGCCAATGGCGACGTGAAGTTCGTGCCCGAGCAATGGGTCAACACCTACGACCAGTGGATGAAAAACATCACCGACTGGTGCATTTCGCGCCAGCTGTGGTGGGGTCATCAGATCCCGGCTTGGTACACGGACGGAACGCTGATCGCTGGTGAGACATTCATTGTCGCGAGGAATGAAGAAGAAGCCCGTGCCAAGGCCACTGCCGCCGGCTACACCGGCGAGCTGGTTCGCGACGAAGACGTGCTCGACACCTGGTATTCGTCGGCGATGGTGCCGTTCTCGTCTTTGGGTTGGCCCGAAGAGACGAAGGAAATGAAGCTGTTCCTGCCGTCTAGCGTGCTGGTCACCGGCTACGACATCATCTTTTTCTGGGTCGCCCGGATGATCATGATGACGACGCATTTCACGGGCAAGGTGCCCTTCCACCACGTCTACATCCACGGCCTGGTGCGCGATGCGCAGGGCAAGAAGATGAGCAAGTCGGAAGGCAATGTGCTCGACCCGGTGGATTTGATCGACGGCATTTCGCTGCCGCCGCTGCTCGACAAGCGCACTATCGGCCTGCGTAAGCCGGAGACCGCGCCGCGCGTGCGCAAGGACACCGAGCGTGAGTTCCCCGACGGCATCCCGGCCTTCGGCGCCGATGCGCTGCGTTTCACCTTCGCCTCGCTGGCCAGCCTCGGCCGCAGCATCAATTTCGATTCGAAGCGCTGCGAGGGTTACCGCAATTTCTGCAACAAGCTGTGGAACGCGGCGCGCTTCGTGCTGATGAACTGCGAAGGTCAGGACTGTGGCTTGGCTGAGCACACGAAAGCCGAATGTGCAGCCGCCGTCGTCAATGACGCTGGACGGGTAGCGACCCAAGCCGGCCCAGCACACAACTATCTGAGCTTTTCGCAGGCCGACCGCTGGATCACCAGCGAACTGCAGCGCGTCGAAGCGGCCGTCGAGCAAGGCTTCGCCGACTACCGGCTCGACAACGTTGCGAACGCGATCTACGCCTTCGTGTGGGACGAGTACTGCGACTGGTACCTGGAGATCGCCAAGGTGCAAATCCAGACCGGCGATGAGTCGGCACAGCGAGCGACGCGCCGCACGCTGATCCGCGTGCTGGAAACGGTGCTGCGGCTGCTGCATCCGATCACGCCGTTCATCACCGCCGAGCTGTGGGAGCGCGTGGCCGTGGTCGCCGGGCGCAAGACGGCAGGCTCAGCCGACAGCTTGGTCACGGCAAGGTACCCGAAGGCGCAGCTCGAACGCATCGACGCCGCGGCCGGCGCCTGGGTCGCACAGCTCAAAGGCATGGTCGGTGCGTGCCGGCGCCTGCGCAGTGAGATGAGCTTGTCACCCGACAAGCGGGTGCCGCTGCTGGCCCTGGGCGACACGGCGTTCGTGCGAGCGGCTACACCGCTGCTGAAAGTGCTGGCCAAGGTATCGGAGGTGCAGCTCCACACCGATGAAGCCGCCTACGCGCAGGCGACGCTGAACGCGCCGGTGGTCGAGTTCGGTGGCACGCGGCTCGCGCTGCATGTCGAGATCGACGTGACGGCAGAAACGGAACGCCTGCGCAAGGAAATTGCGCGGCTCGATGGTGAGATCGTCAAGGGCACCGCGAAGCTGGCCAATGACAGCTTCGTGGCGCGGGCCCCGGCGGCAGTGGTCGCTCAAGAGCAGGCGCGCATGGTCGAATACACCGCCACACGCAACCGGCTGGATGCGCAGGTGCAGCGGCTGTCTGCAACATCTTGATGCAAACGACGCCTTGAAAAGCGGCGTTTCAAGGCGCTGTCGTGCAGGGTCGTTTCATGCGTGCGTGTGAGAATAATTTGAGTTAACCAGTTCACCGCTACGACGTAAGGGGTTTGAGATGAAGATCAACAAGGCGATTTTTCCGGTGGCCGGGCTCGGTACACGCTTTCTCCCCGCCACCAAGGCGCAGCCGAAGGAGATGCTGCCGGTGGTCGACAAGCCGCTGATCCAGTACGCGGTCGAAGAGGCCTACGCCGCTGGCATCCGCCAGATGATCTTCGTCAACGGCCGCAACAAGCGCGCCATTCCCGACCACTTCGACACCGCCTACGAGCTGGAAGCCGAACTCGAAGCCGCGGGCAAAAAAGAGCTGTTGGCTCTCGTGCACTCGATCAAGCCCGACGACATGGAGTGCATCTACATCCGCCAGCCGAAGGCTCTGGGCCTGGGCCACGCGGTGCTGTGCGCGCAGTGCGTGGTCGTCAACGAGCCCTTCGCAGTGCTGCTGGCCGACGACCTGATGGTCGGCACGCCCCCCATCCTCAAGCAGATGGTGGAACGCTTTGCCGACTGGCAGGCCTCGATCATCGCGGTGCAGGAAGTGCCTGACGACCAGACCCGCCGCTACGGCATGGTGGCCGGCACGCCGGTCAACGACCGGATGATGGACGTGACCCACATCGTCGAGAAGCCAGCGCCGGAAGATGCGCCGTCACGCCTGGGCGTGGCCGGCCGCTACATCCTGACGCCGGGCATCTTCAAAGAAATCTCGGGCCTGCCACGCGGCGTCGGCGGCGAGATTCAGCTCACCGACGGCATCGCTGCACTGATGCGCCGCGAGAAGGTGTTTGCCTTTCGCTACGAAGGCCGTCGTTATGACTGCGGCAGCAAGGAAGGCTTCTTGGAAGCCAATGTGGAACTGGCGCTGATGCACCCGCAGCTTGGCCCGGGCTTCCGCAGCTACCTCAAAAAGCTCGAACTCTGAACCTAAACGCTGACTTCAGCGTCGGCGCAGCAGGTGGATGAATTCGTCGGCAACGGTGGTCTGCTCGACCAGGTCGTTGCCGGTCTGCTTCGCGAAGGCCTGGAAATCGCGCATCGAACCCGGGTCAGTTGACACCACCTTCAGCACGTCGCCAGGGGCCATTTCGGCCAGCGCCTTCTTGGCTTTCAGGATCGGCAGCGGACAATTCATCCCGCGGGCATCGACTTCTTTTTGAATCAAGATCATGGGGCGCGTGCTCCGGGATTCTGCATGATTCTAGGTTTCCGGCCGCGTTGCCTCAGGCTGGGACCACGCCGGTCGACAGATAGCGGTCACCCCGGTCGCAGACGATGAACACGATGGTCGCGTTGTCGACGGTTTTCGCAAGCTCCAGCGCGACCCAGCAGGCGCCTGCCGCAGAAATGCCGGCAAAGATGCCTTCTTCGCGCGCGAGCCGCCGCGCCATCTCCTCGGCATCGGTCTGGCTGACTGACGCGGTCTCGTCGATGTACTTCGGGTCGTAGATCTTCGGCATGTAGGCCTCGGGCCATTTGCGTATGCCCGGAATGCGTGAGCCTTCGCTCGGTTGCGCGCCGATGATGTGCACCGCCGGGTTCATCTCTTTCAGATAGCGCGAGACGCCGGTGATGGTGCCGGTGGTGCCCATGGCGCTGACGAAATGGGTGATGTGGCCTTCAGTGTCGCGCCAGATTTCCGGGCCAGTGGTTTCGTAGTGCACGCGCGGGTTGTCGGCGTTGGCGAACTGGTCGAGCACCACGCCTTTGCCGTCGCGCTGTAGCTGGTCGGCGAGGTCGCGGGCGTGCTCCATGCCGCCAGAGCGCGGCGTCAGCATCAGCTCGGCGCCGAAGGCACGCATCGTCTGCGCGCGCTCGATCGACAAGTCCTCCGGCATGATCAGCAGCATCTTGTAGCCACGAATGGCCGCGGCCATCGCCAGCGCGATGCCGGTATTGCCGGAGGTGGCTTCGATCAGCGTGTCGCCCGGATGGATGTCGCCGCGTTCTTCAGCGCGGCGAATCATGCTGATGGCCGCGCGGTCTTTCACCGAGCCGCCCGGGTTGTTGCCCTCGAGCTTGCCCAGGATCACATTGCCGCGGCGCTCAGCGTCGGCGCCGGGCAGGTGCTTCAGCCTCACCAGCGGCGTGTTGCCGATCAGGTCTTCGAGCGAGGGATAGATCGGCTGCTGCTTGGCCATGCAAACTCAGGAACAGTGGTGCGATCGGCCTGCTGCCACCCACGCGGCATTGCACCGCATCGGCAAACACAAAAACTCGGGTGGTGCCTCCGGTCGGAATCGAACCGACACTCCGTGAAGAACCGGATTTTGAGTCCGGCGCGTCTACCAATTCCGCCACAGAGGCCCAACGTACAACGCAATTATTCCACAGGCCTCTGCGTTGCTCGCATGCCGCTGACGCACTACCGCCTTCAGCCTTGCTCAATCAACTGCGGTTACCCTCCTGCATCGATTCGATGATGTCTTGATCGCAACCCGCACCGCATAGCCTACTGGATCCCGCGCATGCCCCCGATGCCTCCCATCACCCAAGCCTTGTTGTTGATCAACGTTGCCGCCTTCTGCATCGACAGCTTCCTCGGCCCTTGGTTCACCCAACTGCTGGCGCTGTGGCCATTGGGCGAAGGCTTCTGGCCCTGGCAGGTGGTCACTTATGCCTTCCTGCACGGCAGCATCGGTCACCTGTTTTTCAACATGCTCGGCCTGTGGATGTTCGGCGCCGAGCTGGAGAGGGTGTGGGGCCCGAAGCGCTTCATCCAGTTCTACACCGCCAGTGTGCTGGCGGCGGCCGGCGCGCAGTTGCTGATTACCGCGCTGATGGGGTCGACCTACCCGACAGTGGGTGCGTCGGGTGGGTTGTTCGGCCTGCTGCTCGCGTTCGGCATGATGTTTCCGAACCGCACCATCATTCCGCTGTTTCCTCCCATCCCGATGAAAGCGAAGGTGTTCGTGGCGCTCTACGGCGGGCTGGAGCTGCTGCTCGGTGTCACCGGCACCTCCTCGGGCGTAGCCCACTTTGCGCACCTGGGCGGCATGTTGGGTGGCTACCTGATGTTCCGCTACTGGCGCGGACAACCTCCGTTCGGCAAGCGCCACTGACCGGAATGGCGGCTCACCGGCCGCCGCTCACAACCCGTCTTGCACCGTCGGGTAGCGCAGCACCAGGCGCAGCTCGCGCTTGAGGCGCTGGTTGTCGAGCTGACGCGATTCGCTCATGAAGCTCAGCAGCATCGGCGACAGGCGCTCACGCGCTTCGGCCCGCGTGACGCGCGGCGGGCGCGGCACGCCGCACACATCGGCGGCCAGATCGAAGTAGTCGCCCATCGTCAGGTCGGTGTCGTCGCAGGCGTGGATCACGCGTTGCGGCAGCGCACGCGCCAGCGCCGCCACGCAGGCGCGCGCCAGGTCGTCGGCATGGATGTGGTTGGTGTGAACGTCGTCAGACCGACAGAGCACCGGCGTGCCACGCAGCAGGCGCTCGCGCGGGTGGCCGCCTTCCCGGTCGACCGCGTAGATGCCCGGGATGCGCAGGATCGCAACGCGCACGCCGTGCACCTTGCCGTATCGGCGAATGCGCGACTCGGCATCGACCCGCCGCTTCGCGCGATCGGTGCCGGGATTCACCGCGCGCGTTTCGTCGAAACGCGCACCGCCGCAGTCGCCGTAAACGCCACTGGTGCTGCCGTAGACCAGGCAGCGCACGCGGCCCTGACGCGCCAGTGCATCGAGCAAATGGCGAGTGCGCGGGTCGGTCGTGCCGTGCAGCGGCGGTGGTGCCAGATGCAACACCGCATCGGCCAGACCGGCCAGGCGCGCGAGTGTGGTCGGCTCGTCGAGGTTGCCGATCAAAGGCACCGCGCCAGCCGCGCGCAAGGCCTCGGCGCGAGCTGGCGTCGAAGTCAATGCCAGCAAGCGATAGCGGCCCTTGAGCAGCCGCAGCACGCGCATGCCCACATCACCACAACCCACGATCAACAGGACAGGACGCTTGAAGGTGGACGGCAGCACGGCGGTGACCCACAAAGGCCAAGGAGGGCGGGCAGAATCGCGGC
>JANPNF010000238.1:0-11999 GCA_031427315.1 Burkholderiales bacterium
GGGGGCGGCGCTGGGCCTGTTTTCGGCACTGCGTTTTTACATGGTGACCTGGCTTGGCGAGCGCGTCACTGCCGACTTGCGCAATGCGGTCTATGCGCACGTGGTCAAGCAAAGCCCCGAGTTCTTCGAGACCACGCAGACCGGCGAGGTGCTCTCCAGGCTGACCACCGACACAACTCTGGTGCAGACGGTGGTCGGCTCGTCGCTGAGCATGGGTCTGCGCAATGCGGTGATGTGCGTCGGCGCGATGACGATGCTGGTCGTCACCAACCCGGTGGTGATGGCGCAGGTGCTGGGCATCCTGGTGTTGGTGGTGCTGCCGTCGGTGTACTTCGGCCGGCGCATCCGCAAGCTCAGCCGTGCCAGCCAGGACCGCGTGGCCGACTCCAGTGCGATCGCTGCCGAAGTGCTGAACGCGATTCCGGTGGTGCAGAGCTACACGCAGGAGGCCCGCGAGGCCCGGCGCTTCGATGTGTCGACCGAGAACGCATTCGCCACCGCCGTGAGCCGCACGCGGATGCGCTCGATCCTGGTCGGCTTCATCATCACCGCCACCTTCGGCGCGCTGCTCTGGGGCTTGTATCAAGGCACGCAGGCGGTGGTGCGCGGCGACATCACCGCCGGGCACCTGGGGCAAACGGTGGTCTACGTGATCATCTTGGTCAGCGGCGTCGCGGTGCTCTCGGAGGTCTACGGCGACCTGCTGCGCGCCGCCGGCGCGACCGAGCGGCTGATGGAGTTGCTGGCCACCGAATCACCGATCCGCTCGCCGGCTCACCCACGCGCTCTGCCCGCTGTGCCGGCCGGCATGCAGCGTGGTGCGGCGCTGTCGCTGGAGGCGGTGACGTTCCGCTACCCGTCGCGGCCTAAACAGGCAGCACTCGCCGACTTCAACCTGCAGGTCGCCCCCGGCGAAACGGTGGCGCTGGTCGGCCCGAGCGGCGCGGGCAAGAGCACGGTGTTTCAGCTGCTGCTGCGCTTCTACGACGTGGCCGAAGGCACGGTGCGGCTCGACGGTGTGCCTGTGCGTGAACTTGCGTTGGCAGATCTGCGCGGCCGCATCGGCATCGTGCCGCAGGACAGCGTGATCTTCTCGGCGAATGCGATGGAGAACATCCGCTACGGCCGCCCCGAGGCGAGCGATGCCGAGGTGATCGCCGCGGCTCAGGCCGCCTTTGCGCACGACTTCATCAGCGCGCTGCCCGAGGGTTACCACACCTTCCTCGGTGAGCGCGGCGTGCGGGTGTCGGGCGGGCAGCGCCAGCGCATTAGCATCGCTCGGGCTATGTTGAAGAACCCGCCGCTGTTGCTGCTGGATGAAGCCACCAGCGCGCTCGACGCCGAGAGCGAACGGATGGTTCAGGCTGCCCTGGAGTCGGCGATGAAAGACCGCACGACGCTCGTCATCGCACACCGACTGTCCACCGTGCAGCGCGCCGATCGCATCGTCGTGCTGGACGGTGGCCGCATCGTCGAGAGCGGCACCCACACCACGCTGAGTGCAGCCGGTGGCCTGTATGCGCGGCTGGCGAAGTTGCAGTTCGATGCCTGACGGCAACCACCGCCTTTGCGTTGGCCGCATGCGCCAGCGAGACGCGCATGATTCATGCGCATCACCGATGGAGTAACAAATGCTGCGACCTGACTCGCCACCCAAGCGGGCAACCAACCTGACACTCAACGCCAAAGTGCTCGACACGGCGCGCGAGCTCGGCATGAACCTGTCGCAAACCGTCGACGGATTGCTGGCCGAGGAAGTGCAGCGGCGCTATTGGGAGCGCTGGAACGTCGAGAACGCCGAGGCCATCGCCCACTACAACGCACGCATCGAGCGGGACGGCACGCTGTCGCAGCGAATTCGCAAACATCTGGCTGAGGAGAAGAAATCGAATGGCCTGGTGCCACGCTGATGGCGCGCTTCGATGTCTACGCCAATCCGATCGCTGACGAGCGCAGGCACACCCCGTTTTGGTTGGATGTGCAGGCTGATCATCTGCAGGCACTGGCTACACGGGTGGTTGTGCCACGGTGTCGCGTCATACCCAATCGACCATTGAAAACACGACTGAATCCCGAGTTCGACATCGATGGCACTTTGGTCTATGCCGACGCTGCGAACATCGCCGCCTTCCCTCTGGCCTTGCTGCGGAGACCCGTTTCGTCTCTCAAACACGAGCGCATGGTGATTGACGATGCACTCGATTTTCTGTTTGCCGGTTTTTGAGGGCAGCAGCACGCTCAGGGCGCACACCACCACCGCGTCGAGATCTTCCTGCGCGAACCGGCCGCTTAAACTTTGGGCCATGTACAGCCCCTACGAAGACCTGATGCGCCATGTGCGCGACCACGGCATGTTCAAGCCCGACCGCACCGGCACCGGCACGACAAGCATTTTTGGCCACCAGATGCGCTTCGACCTCGCGGCCGGTTTCCCGCTGGTCACAACGAAGAAGGTGCACCTGAAGTCGGTGATCCTCGAACTGCTGTGGTTCCTGCGCGGCGACGGCAATGCGCGCTGGCTGCAAGAACGCGGCGTGTCGATCTGGGACGAATGGGCGAAGCCCGATGGCGATCTGGGCCCGGTCTACGGCGTGCAATGGCGCAGTTGGCCGACGCCCAACGGCGGGCACATCGACCAGATCGCCGAGGTCATCAAGACGCTGAAAACCAACCCCGATTCGCGCCGCATCTTCGTCAGCGCATGGAACGTGGCCGAGCTCGGCAAGATGGCGCTGATGCCCTGCCATGCGCTGTTTCAGTTCTATGTGGCGCCTTCATCGGTCGCTGGCGAGCCGGGCAAGCTGAGCTGCCAGCTGTACCAGCGCAGTGCCGACATCTTTCTTGGCATGCCGTTCAACATTGCGAGCTACGCGCTGCTCACGCACATGGTGGCGCAGCAGTGCGATCTGCAGGTCGGCGATTTCGTCTGGACCGGCGGCGACTGCCATCTGTACAGCAACCACACAGAGCAAGTCGATCTGCAGCTGTCGCGTGAACCGCGAGCCGCGCCCACCTTGCACATCAAGCGCCGACCGGCGTCGCTCTTCGACTACGAGTTCGACGACTTCGAGGTGCGCGGCTACGAGCCGCACCCCGCGATCAAGGCGCCGGTCGCTGTCTGAGCGACCGCATCGCCGTCAGTAGCTGATGCTGTAGCGATAGCCGCGAAAGCTCAGCACCGCGGCCCGCAGCTTGATCTGCCGCAGCGTCAGCTCCGGCGTCAGCTTGTCGCCTTCGTGAAACAGGTTGCCATTGACGATCAACATCCGGCTGGCCGCGTTGTCCGAATAGGTCGCGCCGCCGACCGTCAGCACCGGCAGGCTGCTGCGGATGTTGTCGGGCAGTTCCTTCAGTGTGTAGACGCGTTCACTGGCCGACGCAGCAGCAGCCTCTGCGCGGGCCGGCGGTGCAACCGGCAGCGGCGCCGCTTTCTGGGCCATCCACGGCAAGGGGACCGGCTTCGATGAAACCGTGGCTGACGGGGTGATTGGCGAGGCGGCCGGTGGAACGATCGGTGCAGCTGCCGGTGGAGCGACGAGCACCGCAGGCGGTGACATTGACGGCATCGCATCAGCCGTGGCGGCTGGCGGTTGTGCGCCCTCACCTGACATCCACCACCACGCCACTGCTGCCAGCAGCAGCACGGCCAGGGCGACCGCCAACGCGGCGCGAAGCAACGCAACCGATCCACCCGCGTCGCCGTCGCCCGACAGCCCTGGCTGCGCATGGAGGTTCGGGACCGCGCCGCGGCTGCGTTCGGATTCCGCGCGCTTGAGCGCATCGAGGATGTAAGACATGGGCCGGCTCAGCGCGTCGGGCTGCTGTTCGACAAGCGCGGCTCGTCGATGCCGGCCACCCGGTTTAGCTGCATGAAGGTGGTGGGCCCGGCAATGCCGTCGGGCTTCAGGCCTTGCGCGCGCTGGAAGGCCGACACGCGGGCCCTCAATGCAGCGTCGAAGGCACGCCCCGCCGCGGGAGCCGGCTCGCCGAACCACGCGGCGAGTTGCGTGGCAAGCGCATCGACGGCCGGCCCGCTGCTGCCCTCGGCAAGCGGATTGCGGTAAGCCGCCGGTGCGCGCCAAAGCGTTGAGAATTCGCCGTCCCACACCGCCGCCAACGCGCCGAGTGAGGCACCCATCGCTTGCTCGCCGACCTGCAAGGTGGCACTGTCGGCGCCGAGTGCGGTGAGCAGCGCATAGGCCGGCTTGCCGCTCGCGTCTCGCAGCGTGACGATGCCGGGGCGGTCGAGCTGGCGGATCAATGCGAGCGTCATCGTGGTTCGTGCGCAAGCCAGCTGCTGCACGGGCGCGGTCACACAGGGGTCGGCGCCACCGAGCTCGACCTTCCAGCGCTGCGCCAGCGCCGCCCACACTTCGTTGTCGCGGCGAGGCAGGCGCTCAAAGGAGACAGCAGCGTCGAAGGCGATGGCCGTTGCGAGCGCCGTGGCTGCGGAGGCGGCCGCTGCAACAGGCGCTGATGCCGATACTGAAGCCGCGGCCGAAGCCGACGCCAACGAGGAGGCGGAGGCCGACGCAGGCGATGCCGACAGCACAGCCGCGACAGGTCCGGCAGATGCGCTTCCCGCCGAGGCGGCTTCGGCAATGGACGGCGGTGACGCGGTGCCTTGCATGGGCCGCCCGGCCCACCAAGCCGCCGTGCCGTAGGCCACAGCGCCCAACGCCAGCCCGGCGATCAGAACGAGCCACGGGGCCTTGCGAGACGGCACCCGGCGTGTTGCGGCAGCGCCCTCGGCGTCGTCGAACACCTCGCCCGCTGCCTTGTCGATCACGCGGCGATCGACCACCACCTTGTTGGTGGCATAGGCGCCCAGCAGCGCCCGGTCGCACAGCAGGTTGATGCGGCGCGGCACGCCGCGGCAGAGGCGGTGAATGCGCCGCAAGGTGTCGGCCGCGAACGGGATCGGCCCCGTCAGCCCGGCCACTGCGAGCCGGTGCCGGATGTACTGCGCCGTCTCGGCTTCGCTCAACGCGTCCAGATGAAAGCGCGCGATCACGCGCTGTGCGAGCTGCTGCAGGCCCGGCTGCGCCAGCATTTCGCGCAGCTCGGGCTGGCCGATCAGCACGATCTGCAGCAGCTTGCGCTCGCTGGTTTCCAGGTTGGTCATCAGCCGCAGCTGCTCCAGCACATCGGCCGACAGGTTCTGCGCCTCGTCGATGATCAGCACGTTGTTCTGCCCGATCGCATGTGTTCTGAGCAGGAAGACGTTCAGCGGGTCGAGGTAGTCGGTGACGGTGGCCATGCCGGGCTCACGCTGCGGGTACGGGATGCGGAATTCGTCGCACACCGATTTCATCAGCTCGATGACGGTGAGCTTCGGGTTGAAGATGTAGGCGACGTTGCAACGTTGCGGAATCTGTTCGAGGAAGCAGCGGCACACCGTGGTCTTGCCGGCACCGATCTCGCCGGTCAGCAGCACGAAACCGCCGCCACCGCCCAGCCCGTACAGCAGGTGCGCCAGCGCCTCGCGGTGGCGCTCGCTCATGAACAGATAGCGCGGATCGGGGGCAATCGAGAACGGGGCCTGCTTCAGGCCGAAGTAATCCGCGTACATGACGACAAGGATAGCGGGCTGCCCGGAGCGTCAGCCGCGGTGCGGCAGGGCGCCTCCCAAGGCCGCGATGATTTCAGGCGGCGCCTGCACCAGCTCGATCAGCACGCCCTCGCCCGCCACTGGAAATTCATCGTTGTGCTTCGGGTGGATGAAGGTAATGTCGTGGCCCGCCGCGCCTTGGCGGATGCCGCCCGGCGCAAATCGCACGCCGTTGGCGCTGAGCCAGTGCACAGCTGCGGGCAGGTCGTCGATCCACAGGCCAATGTGGTTCAGCGGCGTGGTGTGCACTGCCGGCTTCTTGTCGGGATCGATCGGCTGCATCAGATCGACCTCGACCCGATTCGCGCCCGAGCCCATCGCGCAGATGTCTTCGTCGACGTTCTCACGCTCGCTGACGAAGTTGCCGGTGACTTCGAGGCCCAGCTTGTCGACCCACAGCGTGCGCAACCGCTCCTTGCTCGGCCCGCCGATGGCGACCTGTTGGATGCCCAAGACCTTGAATGGACGTGTCGTCGTTGTCATGCGGCGTTTCTCATTCAAAACGGATGATCACTTGATCGACGGCCAGGCTCTCTCCCTTCGCCGCCTTGACCTCGGCCACCACCGCGTCTTGAGTGGCCAGCAGGATGTTCTCCATCTTCATCGCCTCGATCACCGCCAGCTTCTCACCGGCCAGCACCTTCTGGCCGGGCTTGACGGTCACATCGACCAGCAACCCCGGCATCGGCGACAGCAAAAAGCGCGACAGGTCGGGCGGCGCCTTGAACGGCATCAGGGTGTGCATCTGCGCGGCCAGCGGCGACACCACCTTGGCATCGACCTGGATGCCGTTGTGGATCACACGGTAGGCCAGGCCGAGGCGCTCGATCTGCGCACAGAACGGCGTGCCATCGACGCGGCCATGGATCACCACCTCGCGCAACGGCGTGTCAAATTCGATGTGGTGTCGGGCACCCCCCAGCTCCACGTTGAAACCGCCGTTGTCGGGCACGACCGTCACCGGCAGGTACTCGGACTGGCCCTGACCATCGGTGGTGATCACGACCGATTCGGGCTTGATGACGAACTCGTGCCCCGGCAGTTGCCCTGTGATGCGCGCCGAGCGGTCGAGGTGGAGGCGGTGAGCGACCGCGGCGAGTGCGCGCAGCAGCAGCCGGTCGGTTTGCGCGGGCTCTGTTGACTCTGTTGACTCTGTTGTCAGTGCGGCCGCAGCAGAAAAACCGTTCGGGTACTGCTCGGCGATGAAGCCGGTGTTGAAGTCACCCGCTACAAACTTCGGGTGCGCCAGCAGCGCCGCCTGGAACGGGATGTTCGAGCTGACGCCGCGAATCGCAAAGGCGTTCAGCGCCTCGCGCATCTTGGCGATCGCGTCGGCCCGGTCGCGGCCCTTGACCACCAGTTTGGCGATCATCGAGTCGTAGTACATCGGGATCTCGCCGCCGTCGATCACGCCGGTGTCGACCCGCACGCCACCGTCTTCAGGCACCTCGCCGCCGGCGGTCCAGGTCTCGAGTGGTGGGGCGAATTTCACCAGCCGCCCGGTCGACGGCAAGAAGCCTCGGAACGGGTCTTCGGCATTGATGCGGCACTCCATCGCCCAGCCGTCGCGCTTGATGTCCTCTTGCGTCAAGAACAGCCTTTCACCGGCGGCGATGCGGATCATCTGCTCGACCAGATCAAGCCCGGTGATGCCTTCGGTCACCGGGTGCTCGACCTGCAGCCGAGTGTTCATCTCCAGGAAATAAAAGCTCTGGTCTTTGCCGACCACGAACTCGACCGTGCCGGCCGATTGGTACTTGACGGCGCGCGCCAGTTGCACCGCCTGCTCGCCCATCGCGCGACGGGTGGCCTCGCTGATGAAGGGCGACGGTGCCTCTTCGATCACCTTCTGGTGGCGGCGCTGGATCGAGCACTCGCGCTCCCACAGGTAGACGATGTTGCCGTTCGCATCACCGAGTACCTGGATCTCGATGTGGCGCGGCTCTTCGACGTATTTCTCGATGAACACGCGGTCATCGCCGAAGCTGTTGCGTGCCTCGTTACGGCAGGAAGTAAAACCTTCGAAGGCTTCCTTGTCGTTGTACGCCACCCGCAGGCCCTTGCCACCCCCGCCGGCCGACGCCTTGATCATCACCGGGTAGCCGATGCCCCGGGCGATCTCGACCGCGTGCTCGGCGGTGTCGATCGCAGCGTTGTAGCCGGGGATGGTGTTGACGCGCGCCTCGATGGCCAGCCGCTTGGATGCGATCTTGTCTCCCATCGCCGCGATCGAAGCATGCTTCGGGCCGATGAAGACGATGCCTTCTTCCTCGACGCGGCGCGCGAACTCGGCGTTCTCGCTCAGAAAACCGTAGCCAGGATGCACCGCCTGCGCGCCGGTCTGCTTGGCAGCCGCGATGATCTTGTCCATCACCAGATACGACTCGCGCGACGGCGCCGGACCGATGTGCACCGCCTCGTCGGCGAGTGCCACATGGCGGGCGTCCTTGTCGGCATCGGAGTAAACGGCAACCGTCCAGATGCCCATTTTCTTCGCGGTCTTGATCACCCGGCAGGCAATCTCGCCACGGTTGGCGATCAGTATTTTTGTGAACACGATGACCTCATTTTTTTGCTTGTCTGGGGCTCTGCAAATGCAGTGACAGGGCTTGGTGCGTGTCGCTTGTCGAGGCTGGCGGGCGGGCGACTGCGCTCATGTCCTCCGACCCAGGCTGCGCCTGGGCCTCCCCCTTGACTTCGCTCCATCGCCCACCCGCCAACCTCGACAGAACCGTGGCTTGCGTCCCAGGCCAACCAGCGACGTTGCCGGATCAGGCCGGTGTGGCGTTCTGCGCAGCGAAGTAAAGGAGGAGGGCCGGTCTTTTCAGGCCCGGGGGAGCAAGCCCGGGCACAAACAGTCCTGAGGACTGTTTGTGCCTGGCGCGCGCCTGGGGCTCTGCCCCCAGGCCTGAGCGGAGCAGAGCGCCGCATCGGCCTGATCCCGCGCGACAACATCAACATCACAGAGGAATGTTCCCGTGCTTGCGCCACGGGTTCTCGAGCTTCTTGTCGCGCAGCATCACCAAAGACCGGCAGATGCGTTTGCGGGTTTCGTGCGGCTGGATCACGTCGTCGATGAAACCGCGCGCACTGGCCACGAAGGGGTTGGCGAAGCGGGCCTTGTATTCGGCCTCTTTCGCGGCCAGCTTCTCGGGGTCGCCCTTGTCTTCGCGGAAGATGATCTCGACCGCGCCCTTCGCGCCCATCACCGCAATCTCGGCGTTCGGCCAGGCGAAGTTGACGTCGCCGCGCAAGTGCTTGGAGCTCATCACGTCGTAGGCACCGCCGTAGGCCTTGCGGGTGATCACGGTGATCTTCGGCACGGTGCACTCAGCGTAAGCGTAGAGCAGCTTGGCGCCGTGCTTGATGATGCCGCCGTACTCTTGGCTGGTGCCGGGCATGAAGCCGGGCACGTCGACAAACGTCAGCACCGGGATGTTGAAGGCATCGCAGAAGCGCACGAAGCGCGCGGCCTTGATGCTGCTCTTGATGTCGAGGCAGCCGGCCAGCACCAAGGGCTGGTTGGCCACCACGCCCACGGTCTGGCCTTCCATGCGCACGAAGCCGATGATGATGTTCATCGCATAGTCGGGCTGCAGCTCGAAGAACTCACCGTCGTCGGCGGTTTTGGTGATCAGCTCCTTCATGTCGTAGGGCTTGTTCGGGTTCTCCGGTACCAGCGTGTTGAGCGACCAGTCCAGGCGATCCGCCGGGTCATTGCTCGGCCGCGCCGGGGCCCTCTGGCGGTTGTTGGTCGGGATGTAGTTAAAGAAGCGGCGCAGCATCAGCAGCGCGTCCACATCGTTGTCGAACGACAGGTCTGCTACGCCACTCTTGGTGGTGTGCGTGGTGGCGCCGCCCAGGTCTTCGGCGCTCACTTCTTCATGCGTCACCGTCTTCACAACCTCGGGGCCAGTGACGAACATGTAGCTGCTGTCCTTGACCATGAAGATGAAGTCGGTCATCGCAGGCGAATAGACGGCTCCCCCTGCACACGGGCCCATGATCATGCTGATCTGCGGCACCACGCCCGAGGCCATCACGTTGCGCTGGAACACCTCGGCATAGCCGCCGAGTGACGCCACACCTTCTTGAATGCGTGCACCGCCCGAATCGTTCAAGCCGATCACCGGCGCGCCGACCTTCATCGCCTGGTCCATCACCTTGCAGATTTTCTCGGCATGCGCCTCGCTCAACGCGCCACCGAAGACGGTGAAGTCCTGGCTGTAGACGAACACCAGGCGGCCGTTGATCATCCCGTAGCCGGTGATCACACCGTCGCCCGGAATCTTGTTGTCGGGCATGCCGAAGTCGGCGCACCGATGCTCGACGAACATATCCCACTCTTCGAAAGTACCGGCATCAAGCAGCAGTTCGATGCGTTCGCGGGCTGTGAGCTTGCCCTTTTTGTGCTGGGCAGCGATGCGTTTCTCGCCGCCGCCGAGTCGCGCCAGGGCGCGCTTGGCGTCGAGCTGTTCGATGATGTCTTGCATGGTGAGGCTCCGTGGGCGTTGCTGGCTGGGCTGCGTCAGGGGATCGGGTTGATGTCGGGTACAGCGAATGGAGTTTCGAATTCAGCCAGCAGCGCGCGCGCGGCCACCGATGGCGCGACGCGCGATTCGCGCACCTCGCCGAGCAGGCTCGGCAGCCGCGCACGCACTGCCGGGTGTTGGTGAAAGTCGAGTTGCAAACGGGCGTGGATCAGATCCCACATCCAGGCCATCGCCTGCTGCTGGCGGCGCGCGGTGAACTCGCCATTTGCGCGGCGCAGCGCATGGAAGCGATCGACGTGCGCGATGAAGGCGTCGAGGCCTTGCCCGCGCAAGGCGCTGAGCTGCATCACTTTTGGCGACCAATGCGCTGCCGCTTCAGCGTGGTGCGGATCATGGGGCGAGCCCGGCGGGCTGTAGACACGCAGCACGCTGGCGATCTGCGATTCGGCGCGCGCGGCGGCCAGCGGGTCGATGTCGGCCTTGTTAATGACCACCAGATCGGCGAGCTCCATCACGCCTTTCTTGATCGCCTGCAGGTCGTCACCCGCGTTCGGCAACTGCAACAGCACAAACATGTCGGTCATGCCCGCCACGGCGACTTCGCTCTGGCCGACACCGACCGTCTCGACCATCACCACGTCGTAGCCAGCGGCCTCGCAGACCAGTATGGCCTCGCGCGTCTTCTCGGCCACACCGCCCAGCGTGCCCGATGCCGGGCTCGGGCGGATGTAGGCCTGCGGGTGCACCGACAGCCGCTCCATGCGCGTTTTGTCGCCGAGGATCGAGCCGCCGTTGATGCTCGAGGACGGGTCGACGGCCAGCACCGCCACGCGGTGTCCGCGTTCGATCAGTGCCAGGCCCAGCGCTTCAATGAACGTTGATTTACCGACGCCCGGCACGCCGGAGATGCCCAGGCGCATCGCGTTTCCGGTGCGCGGCAGCAGCGCGTTGAGCAAGGCATCGGCGCGCACGCGGTGGTCGGCACGTGTCGATTCGAGCAGCGTGATCGTCTTCGCAATGCTGCGCCGCTCGCTGCGGCACACGCCGTCTTGCAACGCCTCGTCGTCAGGGTGCAGGCTCACGGTTTGGGGTGCAGCGTGATGCAGGTTCGGCGCCGCTCAGTCGCGCAGCAGCGGGCTGGTCTTGGCGCGGTGGGCCAGGCTGATGCGGATCTGCTCCAACACGTCCTTCGCACTCGCCGGGATCGGCGTGCCCGGGCCGTAGATGCCCTTCACACCGGCTTCGTACAAAAACTCGTAGTCAGCACGCGGGATCACGCCGCCGACGAACACGATGATGTCGTCGGCGCCCTGGGCCTTCAGCGCTTCGATGATCTCGGGCACCAGCGTCTTGTGGCCAGCCGCCAGCGTGCTGACGCCGACCGCATGCACGTCGTTTTCGATCGCCTGCCGCGCGCACTCTTCGGCGGTCTGGAACAGCGGGCCCATGTCGACATCGAAGCCGAGGTCGGCGTAGGCCGTGGCGACCACTTTCGCGCCCCGGTCGTGGCCGTCCTGGCCCAGCTTGGCGATCATCACGCGCGGGCGGCGGCCTTCGTCGCGGGCGAACTCGGCGATCTCTTTTTGCAACTGCGCCCAGCCTTCGGCACTGTCGTAGGCCGCGGCGTAGACGCCGCTCACCTTCTGCGTGTCGGCGCGGTGGCGGCCCCAGGCCGCCTCCAGCGCATCGCTGACCTCACCCACCGTGGCGCGCGCGCGCATCGCGCTGATTGCCAGGTCGAGCAGGTTGCCCGGCGCAGCCTCTCCCAAGTTATCGGCGTCGCCTCGAGTGCCCGCCTCGGCGCAGGCGGTCAACGCGTCAAGTGCGGCCTTCACCGCCGCGCTGTCGCGCTTCGCGCGGATCGACTTCAGCCGCGCCACCTGGTTCTCGCGCAC
>JANPNF010000239.1:0-18528 GCA_031427315.1 Burkholderiales bacterium
GTCAAAGAGCCGATCGGCATTAGCGGCAGCCGGCTTGAAGTCAAAGTGCACATCGTCACCGGCGCGCAGAGCGCGGCCGAGAACATCCTGAAATGCGTGCGGCGCTGCGGGCTGGAAGTGGAGCGCCTGGTGCTGAACCCCAGCGCCAGCAGCGCAGCAGTGCTGAGCGATGACGAGAAGAGTCTGGGCGTGGCAGTGGTGGACATCGGTGCCGGCACCACCGACGTGCAGATCTACACCGACGGCAGCGTGCGCCACACGGCGGTGATTCCGATTGCCGGCGACCTGATCACGAGCGACATCGCAATGGCGCTGCGCACGCCCACCAAAGATGCGGAAGAAATCAAGATCGAACACGGCGTGGCCAAGCAGTTGCTGGCCGACCCGGGCGAGCAGCTCGAAGTGCCGGGCCTGGGCGACCGCCCGCCGCGCATGCTGAGCCGACAGGCGCTGGCCGGTGTGATCGAGCCGCGCGTCGAAGAGATCTATTCGCTTGTGCACCAGGTGATCCGCGAATCGGGCTACGAGGAGCTGTTGTCGTCGGGCATCGTGATCTGCGGCGGCGCGGCGGTGATGCCGGGCATGGTCGAGCTCGGCGAGGACATTTTTCTGAAACCGGTGCGCAAGGGAATCCCGCTGTATCACGGCGCGTTGCACGACATGATGGCCAACACCCGTTCAGCCACCGTGATGGGCCTGCTCGAAGAAGGCCGGCTGGCGCGTTCGCGCGGCCTGCGCGCAGCGCAGCAGGCCGGCTCGGTGAAGACCGTGCTGGGCCGCGCCCGCGACTGGTTTCTTGGCAACTTCTGAGGTGGAGACCATGACCCCATGCCCCGCCCCTTGCATCCGTGCGTCGCCCTGTGGGCATCCCCGCGCACCTCCTGGTTTCCTGAAAACGAAGACTGCGGACAACGGCCTCGGCCCGGATCACTGCAGCGAACAACGAAGACCCGGCTAGATCCTAGAAACCAAACGCCTCAACGGCAACTGCACACATTGGAGAACCACATGGCCATCGAAATGATCGAAGAATTTGACCTCGGCACGCAAATCAAGGTGATCGGCGTCGGCGGCGGCGGCGGCAACGCGGTCGAACACATGATCACGGAGGGTGTGCAAGGCGTCGAATTCGTCTGCGCCAACACCGATGCGCAAGCGCTCAACCGTTCGGGCGCGCACCAGCTGATTCAGCTCGGCAGCAGCGGCTTAGGCGCCGGTGCCAAGCCCGATGTCGGCAAGGCGGCGGCGCTGGAAGCCGAAGAGCGCATCCGTGCGGCCATCGCGGGCTCGAACATGTTGTTCATCACCGCCGGCATGGGCGGCGGCACCGGCACCGGCGCAGCACCGGTGATCGCCCGCATCGCCAAGGAAATGGGCATCCTGACGGTGGGCGTGGTGACCAAGCCGTTCGACTTCGAAGGCAACCGCCGCATGAAGATGGCCGATGTGGGCCTGGCCGAACTCGAAGCCAACGTCGACTCGCTGATCGTCGTGCTTAACGAGAAGTTGCTCGACGTGCTGGGTGACGACGTGACGCAGGACCAGGCGTTCGCCGAAGCCAATGACGTGTTGAAGAACGCGGTCGGCGGCATCAGCGACATCATTCACATGCACGGCATGGTGAACGTCGACTTCGAGGACGTGAAGACGGTGATGAGCGAGCCGGGCAAGGCGATGATGGGAACCGCCCAGGCCGGTGGCCCCGACCGTGCCACCAAGGCGGCTGATGCGGCGGTGGCCTGCCCGCTGCTCGAAGGGATCGACCTGTCGGGCGCCAAGGGCGTGCTGGTGCTGATCGCCGCCAACCGCAGCACCCTGAAGCTGTCGGAAAGCAAGAATGCGATGAACACCATTCGGCGTTACGCGGCCGAGGATGCACATGTGATCTTCGGCACCGTCTACGACGAAAGCCTGGGCGACCAGTTGCGCGTGACGGTGATCGCCACCGGCCTGAGCCCGGCGCGCCGCCAGCACGAGCCGATCAAGGTGGTACACAGCGCGCCGCTGCGGCGCACCGGCACGGACGACCTTCCGATGCTGAACCACGCGGTCGGCCACTCGGTGGGTGCGATGCTCGGCAACCCGCCAGGCCCCGACTACGGCGGGATGAACACGCCGAGCGTCTGGCGCACCCGCACGGCTGCTGCCAAAGTGGACGCGTTGGCCAGCAACGGCATGGACGAAATCGAAATTCCTGCTTTCTTGCGCAAGCAGGCCGATTGAGGCGAGACCGGGCCGCGAAGACCGGGCCCGCCGTCAGCTGGAGGCACCCGGACCACCGACGGGTGCGGTCTGAAGTTCGATCAACACCGCACCGGTGCTGAGGCTGACTTCAGACCATGCCTTGCGCCGCTCCACGGCGCGCCCCCGGTGTTTCGCCTTGATCTCCGACAGCGGCGTCAGCGTCATCGGCACGGGCAACACGTACGATTGCTCATCCAGCTCGGTGGCCCTGAAGGCCCGCCAGAACTCGTCGTAGGAGTTTTTAAGTACCGCCTGGTTGTCCGGCGTGCAGGCGATCTGCGCCTGGTGCCGAACCGCTGCAATGCTGTCCATGCCGTTCGACTGCGCGATTCCGAAAACGGCCGCGAGGCAGAAATAAGGCGGCGTGGTGTGGCGGAAACTTTGGCGAAACAGCTGCTGCTCCGGCTTATGCGGGTCTGACTGATTGCGGGTGACGAACATCATCGGCCCCGACCCCGCGTCGAACAAACCGGCATCGACGTAGCTGAACGACATGGTGCACAGACGCACTCCATCGGCCTGAAGAACGACGCTGAGATCCCCTTCCCAGGACAAGTCCCGGCTGGCAATTAGGCGCATGCAAAAGCGGGTGCCATCAACTTCCGTTTGCCACAGGATCAAGCCAGCATGGCGATACACCTGCGCGCGGTAGGCGTCGCAATAGCGCCCGTATTCGTAGTCGTGATGGTGCAGGGCGACTTCCAGGCGCTGCCGGGTGGACAGGCGCTTGGACAGATAGAACTGGTGTCGGAGGTGATTGAAGAACTCAACCCTCTCCAATTCGAGCTCGCGATGCCGCAAATTGAACCGCTGGAGGGTTCGCAGCGACAGCGCCGGATACCGGAGCCCCCGCAACGGCCCCAGAAAATCGGTGGACGCGGCCAGCCACGCTGACGATCGTGCGTCATTGATGCACGACACTACAAACGCGGTCAGGAGCATGCGCACGGCGGATGATTCGATGAAAACCTAATGTGACGGTGGTTACGCATAAAACATGCTCAGCGTACGACGGCGACCGGACATCCGGTGAATCGCACAGCCCCGCCAGTGGTAACAAAAAGAACACCAACGTTGGTCTCCACGCATCCACCGGATGCCGCGCCCGCCGTTGATCCGGTTTGTATGATCACCAGATGTTGGCGCAGCGCACCCTTCAGTCCCCGACCCGTGCGGTCGGCGTCGGCGTGCATGGCGGGCAGCGGGTCGAAATGACCTTGCGGCCGGCACCTATTGACAGCGGCGTCGTTTTCCGACGTGTCGATCTGCCGCAGCCGGTGGACATCCCCGTCAACCCGCGTTCGGTGTGCGACACCCGCATGGCCACGGCACTGTCGCCGGGCGGCGACCCCGGCGCACCGAAGGTCAACACCGTAGAGCACCTGTTGTCTGCCTGTGCGGGCCTGGGCATCGACAACCTGATCGTCGACATCACCGCCGAAGAGGTGCCCATCCTCGATGGTTCGGCGGCGTCGTTTGTGTTTCTGCTGCAAAGCGCCGGCATCGCGTTGCAGGACGCGCCCAAGCGCTTTTTACGCCTGCGCAAGTCGGTGGAGGTGCGTGAAGGTGAGGGCCCGAGCCTGAAGTGGGCGCGGCTGGAGCCTTTCGACGGCTACAAGCTGACCTTCGAGATTTCTTTCGATCACCCTGCGGTCAACCAGACCGGCCAGCATGTCGTGTTCGACATGGGCTCGGGCCAGTACAAGCGCGAGATCGCGCGGGCGAGAACCTTCGGCTTCACCAAAGACGTCGAGCTGATGCGCTCACGCGGCCTGGGCCTGGGCGGCAGCCTCGACAACGTGGTGGTGGTGGACGACTACAAGGTGCTCAACAGCGGCGGGCTGCGCTACGGCGACGAGTTCGCCAAGCACAAGATCCTCGACGCGATCGGTGATCTGTATGTGTTCGGGCACCCGCTGATCGGCGCCTACAGCGCCTTCAAGTCGGGCCATGCGCTCAACAGCAAGCTGGTGCTGGCGGTGCTGGCCGATCCGGAGGCGTTCGAGATCGTCACCTTTGCCGATGAATCGAAGGCGCCGGCCGGGCTGGCTGAATTGGCGCCGGCATGGTGAGCTGTTTGTTTGCACTGCGGCGCGCTGCCGCGAACTGAAAGTCTGACGACATGGTGGTATTTCGCTGGGTGATGGGCATCGTTTTTCTGCTGACCGGCGGCATCAGCCTGCTGTCGTTCGGCATTTTCATCAGCACAGGCATCGACTTGTGGCTCAAGCGCGCCCGGCAGTTCCGCCGCTATGCGTCGGCGGCGGCGCTGTTCTGGTTCAACGTGGAAGTCTGGGGCCGTGTGGTGTGGATCCTGATCCACTGGTGATCTCGACAGGTTTTCGTTGCGGCTTCAGCCCTTGGCCGCGAGCGCCTGCAGCAGCAGATCGTGCACGCCGCCGAAGCCGCCGTTGCTCATGCACAGCACATGGTCGCCCGACTTCGCCGCGGCGACCACGCCTGCCACCAGCGTGTCGATGCTGCCGCTGACCGAGGCCAGCTGGCCCAGCGGCGCCAAGGCCTGCACAGCATCCCAGTCGAGGCCGCCGCTGTGGCAAAACGACAGGTCGGCCTCTTCCAGCGCCCAGGGCAGCTGAGCCTTCATGGTGCCTTGCTTCATCGTGTTGGAGCGCGGCTCGAACACCGCGAGGATGCGCGGACGGGTCTGCGTGGCCGGGTTCCAGCGCGCATCGATCTGGCGCCGCAACCCGTTGATCGTGGTGCGCATCGCGGTGGGGTGGTGGGCGAAGTCGTCGTAGACGCTGACACCCGCGACGCTGCCGCGCAGTTCGAGCCGACGCCGCACGTTCTGAAAGCTGGCCAGCGCCTGGGCAGCCACCTCAGCCGACACGCCGACGTGGTCGGCCGCCGCGATCGCAGCCAGCGCATTCAGCTGGTTGTGTTCACCCGCCAGCGCCCACTCGACGCGCGCTTGCCGCATGCTGCCGCGCAGCACATCAAAGGCATGCGGCTCGCCGCGGGCGCGCCACTCGCCGGGCGTTTCCTTGCGTGCGCCGAAGCGCACCACCCCGCTCCAGCAGCCGAGGCCGAGCACGCGCTGCAGCGCCTCGTCGCGCGCATTGACGACCAGGCGGCCTGTCGAGGGCACCGTGCGCACCAGGTGGTGGAACTGCCGCTCGATGGCGGCCAGGTTGTCGAAGATGTCGGCGTGGTCATATTCGAGGTTGTTCAGGATCGCGGTGCGCGCGCGGTAATGGACAAACTTGCTGCGCTTGTCGAAGAACGCGGTGTCGTACTCGTCGGCCTCGATGACGAACGGCGCGCCTGCGTGGGTCGATCCCAACCGGGCGGACACGCCGAAATTCAGCGGCACGCCGCCGATCAGAAAACCGGGCGCCAGTCCGGCTTTTTCCAGAATCCAGGCGAGCATCGCGGTGGTCGTTGTCTTGCCGTGGGTGCCTGCCACGGCCAGCACATGGCGGCCTTGCAACACCTGTTCAGCCAGCCACTGCGGGCCGCTGGTGTAGGGCGCACCGGCATCGAGCACCGCTTCCATCAGCGGGTTGCCGCGCGCGACCACATTGCCGACCACGAACACATCGGGGCGAAGCGCCAGCTGGTCGGCGCCGTAGCCCTCGATCAATTCGATGCCGAGCGCGCGCAGCTGGTCGCTCATCGGCGGGTAGACGCTGCTGTCGCAGCCGGTCACCCGGTGCCCGGCCTCGCGTGCCAGGGCCGCCAGCCCGCCCATGAAGGTGCCGCAAATGCCCAGGATGTGGATGTGCATGGAGTCGCGAAGGTCAGGGTGCCGATACCGGAGGCGTCGGCAGCGTGCGCCGACAGGCGGCTGGCGGCGTCGATGTCAAGATTGCAAGGCTTGTGCCGCGGCGGCGGTGGTCGCTGCAATGTCTTCAGGCCGGTGCGCCGCGCTGACGAAACCGGCCTCATACAACGCGGGTGCCAGGTAGATCCCGCGGTCGAGCATGGCGTGGAAGAACTGGTTGAAGCGGGTCTTGTCGGTGGCCAGCACCTCGGTGTAGTTCTGCGGCAGCGCGGACGCAAAGAAAAAGCCGAACATGCCGCCTTCGCTGTCGGTGACCATCGGCACACCCGCCGTCTTGGCTGCGACTGCCAGCCCGTCGACCATCTGGCGCGTGCTGGCGGCGAGCGCCTCGTAGAAGCCGGGTTTCTGGATTTCGCGCAGCGTGGCCAGGCCGCAGGCGGTGGCAACTGGGTTGCCCGACAGCGTGCCGGCCTGGTAGACCGGGCCCAACGGCGCCAGTTGCTCCATCACCGCACGCCGCGCACCAAACGCCGCCAGCGGCATGCCGCCGCCGATCACCTTACCGAACACGCTGACGTCGGGCGCGAAGCCGGGGATCAATTGCTTGTACAAAGATTGGGCACCGCCGAGGGCGACGCGAAAGCCGGTCATCACCTCGTCGAACACCAACAGCACGCCGTGCTTCGTGCACAGCTCGCGCAGCCGGCTCATGAACGGCACGCTGGCGCGCACGAAATTCATGTTGCCGCAGATGGGCTCGATCATTACGCAGGCCATGTCGGCAGCGTGCAGCGTGAACGCCTCTTCGAGCTGGGCGACGTTGTTGTATTCGAGCACCACGGTGTGCTTGACCACATCGTCCGGCACGCCGGCACTCGTCGGATTGCCGAAGGTGGCCAGGCCCGACCCTGCCTTGACCAGCAGCGCATCGGCATGGCCGTGGTAGCAGCCCTCAAACTTGACGATCTTGTTGCGGCCGGTGGCACCGCGCGCCAGTCGCAGCGCGCTCATTGCCGCCTCGGTGCCCGAGCTGACCAGGCGCACCTGGTCCATGCTGGGCACCAGTTTCAGGATCTCCTCGGCGAGCTCGATCTCGCGCTCGGTGGGCGCACCGAACGAAAAGCCATCGAGCGCCGCCTTCTGCACCGCATCGAGCACGGCAGGGTGGCCGTGACCCAGGATCATCGGCCCCCAGGAGCCGATGTAGTCGATGTAGCGTTTGCCTTCGGCATCAAAGATGTACGGCCCCTGCGCGCGTGCGATGAAGCGCGGCGTGCCGCCAACCGCGCGGAAGGCGCGCACCGGCGAATTCACGCCGCCGGGAATGACGCGTTGGGCGCGCTCGAAAAGCTGTGCGTTGGTGGAAGTCATGGCAATCGGTTCGGGGCGGTCAGTGGCGGTTCGGGCCGGTGGGTCAGCGGATGTGTCAGTGGATGTGCCGGGAGCCGGGAGCGTCGGGTGTCAGCGCTTCGCTGTCGGTGCCGTCCTCTTCTTCGCTTGGATCCAGCGCCCAAAAGAAACGATCGGGTACGACATTGCCCATGCCCGGGCGGAATCCGGCATCGAGCGCCTGGTCCAGAAAAGCCAGCGATTCGCCGACGGCGGTGTGCAACTCGCTGCCCGAAGCCAGCAGGGCGGCGAGCGCGGCCGACAGCGTGTCGCCGGCGGCGATGAAGCTGGCATCGAAGCGCTCAAACTTCTCGCCGGTCAGCGCGCCCTGCGGCGAGGCGAGCACGTTGTCGAGGTGCTGGTCGGCGTTCTTGCCGCTGGTGATTAGCACGCTGGTGACCAGCACGTAGTTGGTGCCATGTTCGGCCGCCGCCACCGCCAGTTCGCGCGGCGACGTGGGGCGGTCAGCGTCCCAGTCGGGCAACAAGAAGTCGGTCAGCGTCTGGTGGCTGCCGACCAGCACCTCGGTCTGCGGCAGCACCAGCTCGCGAAAGGCGTCGAGGTAGGCCTGCTGCTGGTCTTCCTCCAGCCACGACAGGTTCGGCATGTAGGCGACGAGCGGCACGTCCGGGTAGTCCGACAGAATCTCCGCCACCGCGCCGACAGCCTCGGCCGAGCCGAGAAAGCCGACCTTCCAGGCGGCGATCGTGATGTCTTCGAGCACGTTGCGCGCCTGCTCAGCCACCACGTCGGGGTCGATCGCATGGTGATCGAACACCTCGGCGGTGTCGCGCAGCAGGATCGAGGTGATGACAGGCAGCGCATGCGCGCCCATGGCGGCGATGGTGGCGACGTCGCCGCTGATGCCGCCCGCGCCGGTGGTGTCCGACGCATTGAAGCTCATCACGCAGGCCGGCGACGGCGCTTCCGGCGCTTCTTCAATCGGGTCGGCAGTCGCCTGGGTTGGTGCGGTCATGGCGGAAGACTCGGGTGAGGATGGGGAGGCGCGCCCGCAGGGCTGTGACCGGTGAAGACGTCAAACGGGCGGTGTCAGAGCACAACGCGACACCGGGACGCACGCGCTGCTAACGCCGCGTCGGTAGAATAAATTTCATTGTAATGACCCGTCCAAAGCCACCGTGACCGACCCTCGAACCTGGATGTGCCTGATCTGCGGCTGGATTTACGACGAGGCCGCTGGCGACCCGGCGCACCACATTGCGCCCGGTACCCGCTGGGCCGATATTCCGATGAATTGGACCTGCCCCGAATGCGGCGCCCGAAAAGAAGACTTTGAGATGGTGCAAATCTGACCGATAACCCTGCAGGCGGGGCACGGGTGTGCCCTGATGAGGAGAATGTCAGTGGACAGTGACATCGGGGCGAGCGCGCCCAAGACCAGGGTGCTGGTCATCGACGACAGCAACACCATCCGCCGCAGCGCGGAAATATTTCTCAAACAGGGCGGCTACGACGTCTACCTGGCCGAAGACGGCTTCGACGCGCTGTCCAAGGTCAACGACCACGCGCCAGCGCTGATCTTCTGCGACATCCTGATGCCGCGGCTCGACGGTTACCAGACCTGCGCCATCATCAAGCGCAACAGCCGTTATGCCGACCTGCCGGTGATCATGTTGTCGTCGAAGGACGGTCTGTTCGACAAAGCACGGGGCCGCATGGTCGGCTCGCAGGACTACCTGACCAAGCCGTTCACCAAAGACCAGTTGCTGGACGCGGTGCGCCTGCACCTGAAGGAAGACGCCGCGGTGTCGCAAAACTGACGCGATTTGTCATGGTTTCGCGTTGCACGGATGGCTTCTGAATGGGGCTGGGCGCTGAAACCGACTTTCGAGGACAAGAAATGGCAATCAAAAACATTCTGTTGGTCGACGATTCGAAGACGGAACTCTATTTCGTGTCGGACCTGCTCAAGAAGCAAGGCTATGCGGTGCGAACCGCTGAAAACGGTGAAGAAGCGATGCGTCGGCTGGAGGAGCAGACCCCCGACCTGATCCTGATGGACGTGGTGATGCCGGGCCAGAACGGGTTTCAACTGACCCGCTCGATCACCCGCGACCCGCGCTTCGCCCGGGTGCCGGTCATCATGTGCACCAGCAAGAACCAGGAAACCGATAAGGTTTGGGGCATCCGCCAGGGCGCACGCGACTACATCGTCAAGCCGGTGAATGCCGAGGAGTTGACGGCCAAGATTCGAGCCTTCGGCTGATGCGTGCGATGCGCATCGGCTGCTCGATCGACCGGCGACGCCGTTGCCGTTGAACTGAACCCACGCAGCGACCCACCCCCAACTCCATGGCCGACAAGGAAGCACTGCGCGCTCTGCAAAATCGTCTCGCGCAGCGATTGCAAGAGGCGCGCTCGACGGTGCGCGGCCAAGCCTGGTTGGCGGTCGAGTGCGGCGGACGAGGGTTCCTGTTTCCGCTGCAGGAGGCTGGCGAAATCTCCTCGATGGCGCCCATCTCGGGCATCTCGCACGCGCAGCCCTGGTTCCTGGGTGTGGCAAACCTGCGTGGTCAGTTGCACGGCGTGGTCGATCTGGCCGGCTTCCTGGGCCTTGCCGCCGTCGCCGATGGACGCGATCAGGCGATGCTGGTGGGCTTCAACACATCGTTCGATGTCAACGCAGCGTTGTTGGTCGATCGCTTGGCCGGATTGCGCGGTGAAGACCAGTTGTCGGCCGAGGCGGCAGTGTCGCCCGTGCCATCGTCGCCGTCAGCCCCATCGTTTGCAGGTCTGCGCTGGTGCGACGCCGATGGCCGGGTGTGGCAGGAGATCAGTCTCGCCCGCCTGGTCAGGCACCCGGCATTTCTGAAGATCGTTCGATGACCGCGCCGGGCAGCACCGTGCATCGGTGGTGTGACGCATTCGACGAACTGACGGTGAGAAGGCTTCGATATCGGTGGGTCCGGTCCCTCACCTGTAACCACAATCGCGAAGTGAGGACGCCATGGCTTTCCTGAACAAGTTGAAGAAATCCGAGCCGGGGCGCGACAGCGACGCGTCCGACACCCGCTTCACCGACGCGCCGGCGCCTGCCGCGATGGAGGGTTACCACGCGGGTGACAAGCACTCGCCACTGGAGATCGACATGGAAATGGAACGCACGGTGGTACTCGATGGCATCGGCGGTCGCGGCGGGCGCGAGTTCGACCCGTCCATCATTTCCGAGTCTGCCCCGTCGGGCATGATTGATTTCGCCGAGTCCCGGTCTCAACCGGCGCCAGCCGCTGCGGCCAGCAGCGCCTCGGGTGTTCCGTTGATCGCCAGTCGGCCCCTTGCGCAACAACAGAAATTGCTGACCGCATTGATCTTGGTCGGTGCGCTCGGGGTGCTCGTTGTGGTTTTGCTGTCGTTCGCATCGGGCGACGGCTCGTCGTCGCAACAAGGTGCTGCCGGGCTGTTGCTGGTCGCGGCGCTGGCATTGTTCGCCGGGGTTTTCGGGCAACGCCAGCTGTTTGCTGTCGAGCAGGCGCAGCGCGCAAAGCAGATGGAGCAGCAACGTGTCGATGCCGAGCGTCTGCAAGGCGAAGCCAAACGCGTCAACGATGCCAATCAGGCCGCCATCCTGCGGCTGATGAACGAGCTGCAAAGCGTCGCTGAAGGCGATCTGACGCAGCAGGCCACCGTCACCGAGGACATCACTGGCGCGATCGCCGACTCGGTCAACTACACCGTGGAAGAGCTGCGAACGCTGGTCGCCCAGGTGCAGGGCACGGTGAGCCGGGTGACCGAGACCACCCAGCGTGTCGATGCCACATCGACCGAGCTGATGGCGGCTTCGAGCGAACAACTGCGCGAGATTCGCGACACCGGCGAGTCGGTGCTGCAGATGGCCGGTCGCATCAACGAGGTGTCGGCACAGGCGCAGCAGACGGCGGCCGTGGCCCGCCAGTCGCTGACAGCCACCGAATCGGGGCTGAAAGCGGTGCAAGACACCATCGGCGGCATGAACACCATCCGCGACCAGATCCAGGAAACCTCCAAGCGCATCAAGCGGTTGGGTGAATCGTCGCAAGAGATCGGCGAGATCACCGAGCTGATCTCAGACATCACCGAGCAGACCAACGTGCTGGCCTTAAACGCTGCCATCCAGGCGGCTTCGGCCGGCGAGGCGGGTCGCGGCTTCTCTGTGGTGGCCGAGGAAGTGCAGCGGCTGGCCGAACGCTCGGCCGATGCGACACGGCAGATCGCTGCGCTGGTCAAGGCGATCCAGACCGACACCCTGGACGCCGTGGCCGCCATGGAGCGGTCGACGCAGGGCGTGGTCGAGGGCACCCGGCTGACCGACGCGGCCGGCAATGCGCTGGGCGACATCGACCGGGTGTCGCACCAGCTGTCCGAGCTGATCACTGACATTTCCAGCCGGGCGCTCGGCGAGGCGCAATCGGCCAATGTGGTGGCGGCCAACATCCAGCACATCTTCGCAGTCACCGAGCAGACCGGCGAGGGCACGCGCTCGACGGCGCAAATGGTGCGCGAGCTGTCGCACACCGCCGACGAACTGAAGCAGTCGGTGGCTCGCTTCAAGATCGTCTGATCGCGTCGAACACCGCCGCGCTGAATTACCAGAATCAAGGCATCGCATGGACAGCTTGCGCAACCCTCAATCGGTGGACGGTTTGAGCGATCTGAGTGCCCTGTCATGGGTGCAGGAAGAGCTGAGGCGCTCCCTCGAACTGGCGTTGAAATCGCTGCGGCGCCACGTCAGGGAGTCTGAAACCACGTTCGACGCCGATGTCGACGCAGTCGATCCCGCCGTGTTGCACAGTGCCCGTCAGCACCTGCACCAGGGCGTGGGCGCGCTGGAGCTCGTGGCCTTGCAAGCCGGTGCGAGCGTGCTGCACGCCTGCGAAGACTGCGTCCAACGCTTCATTGCCAAGCCGCGATCAATCGACGCGCAAGGGGTCGCCGCGATCGAGGCTGCCTGCTTTGCCTTGATGGACTACGTGGCCCGGCTGCTGGCCGGCAAGAGCGTGTCGGCCCTGGCGATGTTTCCGCAGTACCGTGCGGTTCAGGAAATTGCCGGCGCCGACCGCATCCACCCGGCCGACCTGTGGTTCCACGACTGGCAGTGGCTGCCACTGCCGGCTGACGATCGCGCAATGGCCTGCCGGCCCGATGCCGACACCCGGTCGGCGATCGAGAGTCGGATGCTGTCGATCATGCGGGCGCCGACCCCTGCTGCGGCTCAGCGCATGAGCCACATCTTCGCCGGCCTGGGCGCCGGCACCGATCAACTGCACACCGCGACGCTGTGGAAGCTGGCGGCGGCCATGTTCGAAGCCCAGTCTGCTGGCCTGCTGTCGTCCGATGTGTTCAGCAAGCGGGTGGCGTCGCGGCTGCTGGCCCAGCTGCGTATCCTCGAACGCGGTGGCAATGAAATTTCTGAACCGCTGGCCCGTGACCTGCTTTTCTTCTGCGCCCAGGCCGACTCGCCCGGCGATGGCCGCAAGGCGCCGCGCCTGGCCGCGGTGCGCCACGCCTATGACCTGGTGCACCACCTGGCCGGCAACTATCACAACAGCGCGCTCGGCCGCTTCGATCCGGCGGTGATCGCTCAGGCGGGCAAGCGGGTGGCCGCGGCGAAAGAGTCCTGGTCCGGTGTCGCGGGCGGTGAGCTTCACCGCATCAATGGCCTGACCGAGCAGTTCACGCTCGCGGGCGAGTCGCTCAAACGCTTATTCCCCTCGGGAGATGCGCTTGCCGACGAATTGCGTGCCGCCGCCATGCTGACCCAGCAAACCGCTGCAGCGCCGTCGGCCGCGCTGGCAATGGAAGCGGCCACCAGCCTGCTGTACGTCGAGGCCTGCCTCGAAGATGCCGAATTCGATCACCCCGAACTGGCCGCCCGCATTCAGCGCCTGTCGCAGCGCATGGGCAGCGTGCGCCAGGGGGCGGTGCCGCAGCCGCTCGAAGGCTGGATGGAAGAGCTGTACCGGCGGATGTCCGATCGGCAGACGATGGGCAGCGTGGAGCAGGAGCTGCGCGCGACGCTGTCAGACGCTGAAAAACTGATCGACCAGTTTTTCCGCAACCCGGCCGATCCCACCGTGCTGATCCCGGTGCCTCACCACCTGTCGGCGATGCGCGGCGTGTTGTCGGTGCTGGGCATGGACCACGCAGCCAGCGCGCTGTTGCGCATGCGCGATGAGGTCGACGGGCTCAGCTCGACCGAAGTCGATCTGTCGCGCGTCGGTCAGGCGGGCGTTTTTGATCGCCTGGCCGGCAACCTCGGTGCGCTCGGCTTCCTGATCGACATGCTCAGTGTGCAGCCGACGCTGGCCAAATCGCTGTTCACCTACGACGCCGAGACTGGCACCTTGTCGCCGGTAATGGGACGCAGTGACCGCGCGCCCGTCACGCCGGGTGAACCTGCGCCGGCGGCAGCCGAGCCGCGGCTGATCGAACAGGCGCAAATGCTGGCCTTCAACGCGGCGCGTGAAGACGTGTCGATCGACGCCGTTGCGCGCGATCTCGAACGCCTAGGGCAAGAGGCAACAGCCGCCGATCAGCCCGCGCTGGCCGCCACCGTCAACAGGGCGCGCATTGCGCTCGAGTCCGCGGGCGACGCCGATGCCGTCAACGCCGCGCGCGACCAGCTCTCTGAAGCACTTGCCGACTTCGTTCATTCGTCGTCGGAGCCCACCGATCTTGAGCCGTCCGGCCTGTCGGCACGCGAGATCGGTGCCGACGACTCGGCCGACGACGACGAGATGCGCGAGGTGTTTCTCGAAGAAGCCCGCGAGGTGATCGACACCGCACGCGGTGCCTGCGCCGGTCTCGCCACCACGCCCGATGACCTGCAGCGCCTGACCATTCTGCGACGTGCTTTCCACACCCTGAAGGGCAGCGCCCGCATGGTCGGCATGATGGAGTTCGGCGACGCTGCCTGGGTCTGTGAGCAGCTCTACAACACCCGCCTGTCCGAGCAGCGCAATGCCGACGCGCCGCTGCTCAACTACACCACCGAGGCCCTCGGTCAGTTCGCCGGCTGGATTGATGACCTCGCTGCGGACAGACCGGTTTCGTACAGCGCCGCGCAAATGGCTCAGGCCGCGCAGCAAGTCGATGCCGTCGCGCCAGCGCCCGCCCTCGGCATGGACGACACGGCCGTTCTGTCCGGGCCGCCGATGGATGTCGGTCTGGCGGCTGAATTTGCCGCCCCCTCTGACGACACGCTGCACTTCCCTGCCGATGCCGATTCCCTTGTCGACCTCGATCTCAATGTGTCGGCGGCCGAGGCGCCGCTCGCGTGGGGCGATGTCACTGCCATCGATGCCGATGCTGCAAGCGCATCGGCACGCGGGGAACGTTCGCATCCGGAGTCCGACACCGGCTTCGTGATGTTGGACCTCGAGTCCGGCGATGCCCATGCGATGTTCGAACCGTTCGATCCGCAGGCGACGCTGCCGATGCCGCATGTGCCGATGGACCCATCGTCATGGCCCGATGGGCTGCCCCATTCGCTGGCGGCCACCGATGTCGGGAGCGGCCCGTCGCCCGACTTCGAGCTGCTGAGCCTGGACCTTGATGCCCTGCCGCTGGATGGTGAGGCGTTGCAGCGTGCCGACGCTGGTCTGCAGTCGGATTTCGATCTTGAATTTGGCGACGCATCCGTCGCACAGACCGCGCCCACGCTGTCGATTGCCGCGGACGACGACGAAACCAAGGTCATTGGCTCGCTGCGCATCGGCATTCCGCTGTTCAACATCTACCTCAACGAGGCCGACGAACTGTCGCGCCGCCTGGGCACCGAACTGGCCGAATGGGCGATGGAGCTCGCGCTGCCGGTCGGCGACAGCGCGGTCGCGCTGGCCCACTCGCTGGCAGGCAGTTCGGCCACCGTCGGCTTTGCCGACTTGTCGAACCTGGCGCGCACGCTGGAACACGCGTTGGCGCGCAGTGCGGCGATTGGCGCTGGCACCACCGAAGAAGCGGCCTTGTTCACCGACACCGCCGACGAGATCCGCCACCTGCTGCACCAGTTCGCCGCCGGCTTCCTGCGGCAGCCTTCCGAGGCCTTGCTGGCGCGTCTGGCCGATCACGAACTGAGCTCGGCCCGGCGGCTGGAAACCGCCACCGCGGAACTCGACGCCGAAGCACTGCTCGACAGTGGAGACGCACCGCTCGGCGCCGCCATCGACCTGAATTTCCAGTTAAGCGACTCACCGGTGCCCGACTTCACCAGCGACACCGAGATGCAGCGGCTGGACCCGCTGGGGTTCGCGGCGTTGAAGCCACTGTCCGAGCCGCTGGCGGCCGATGTCGAACTCGATCGACTCCGCCTCGCGCCCAGCGGCCCGTCGCAGCATTTCGACGACGAGGAAGACATCGACGTCAGCGATGCAATCGACGTTGAGTTGTTCCCCATCTTCGAAGAAGAAGCCGAGGAATTGCTGGGCCAGCTGGCCACCCGCTTGCAGGACTGGGCGCGTCACCCCGAGGACCCGCAAGCCGCCGCCGGCGCGATGCGCACGCTGCACACCCTCAAAGGCGGAGCCCGCCTGGCCGGCGCGATGCGCCTGGGCGAGCTGGTGCACCGGCTCGAAAGCCGCATCGAGAACCTGACTGCGCTGTCGGCCGACATGGTCACGCCGGTGCACGAGATCGAGCCGCTGCTCGGGCGCTGCGATGCGTTGCGTCAGGAATTCGAAGCGGTTCAGCAAGCGATGGCAGCCCCCGCCGAGGAGCCCGTGCAGGCGGCCGCCGAAGTGCCGTTGGCCGAAACGGTGCCTGTCTCGGCCCCGCTGCCGACGGCGGCCCAACTCGTTGAGACGCCTGCGCAAGCCGCCTCGGCGCGCATGGGCGCGAATACCGTGGACCGGTTTGCACCGACCGCAGCCGGCGACATCGATTGGTCGCGCTTCGACGGCATCGAAGCGATTGAGCTGCCGCGCGCCTCTACTGCGGCGTCGAACGCCACCTCGGCGGTGCGGGTGCGCGCGCCCTTGCTCGATCGCCTGGTTAACCAGGCTGGCGAGGTCAGCATCACCCGCACGCGGATTGCCAATGACATCGATCACATCAAAGAGTCGCTGTCCGACCTGACCGAGAACCTGGAGCGTCTGCGCGGTCAGTTGCGCGACATCGAGCTGCAGGCGGAAACGCAGATCAGCTCGCGGATGGAAGCGGCCAAGGTCGCGGCCGTGGCGTTCGACCCGCTGGAGTTCGACCGCTTCACCCGCTTCCAGGAGCTGACGCGGATGATGGCCGAGTCGGTCAACGACGTGGCCACGGTGCAGCGCACCTTGCAGCAGACCTTGCAGAGCACCGAAGACGATCTGGCCGCGCAAGCCCGGCTGACGCGCGAGCTGCAAGACGACCTGCTGCGCACCCGGATGGTGGAGTTCGAAGGCCTGTCTGACCGTCTGTACCGCGTGGTGCGGCAGGCCGCGAAGGAAACCGGCAAACAAGTCCGCCTCGACATCGTTGGCGGCTCGATCGAAATCGACCGCGGCGTGCTCGACCGCATGACCGGCGCCTTCGAGCACCTGCTGCGCAACAGCGTCACCCATGGCATCGAACTGCCGACAGCGCGCACGGCGGCGGGCAAGGCCGCCACCGGCGCGATCGTGGTGTCGGTCACCCAGGATGGCAACGAGGTGGGTGTCGAGGTGCGTGACGACGGTGCCGGGCTGGATCTGAACCGCATCCGCCACAAGGCGCTGGCCCTCGGGCTGATCGCGGACGATGCGGCCACCTCCGACGACCAGCTCGCCAACCTGATCTTCACCCCGGGCTTCTCGACTGCTGACAAGGTCACCGAGCTGTCGGGCCGCGGGGTCGGTATGGACGTGGTGCGCTCCGAGGTGCAAGCCATCGGCGGGCGCATCGAAACCTCGACCTCGCTGGGGCAGGGCACCGGCTTCAAGCTGGTGCTGCCGCTGACCACCGCCGTCACCCAGGTGGTGATGGTGCGCTGCGGCAAGCTGACCGTTGGCGTGCCGTCGACGCTGATCGCTGCGGTGCGCCGCATGCCGGTTGCGGAGGTCGAGCAGTCCTACCTGAGCGGTACCTGCGTGGTCGATGGCGAGGCTCTGCCGTTCTACTGGCTCGGCGCCTTGTTGCAGACCAGCGCCTGCAGCGCCGAGCCGTTCGGGCGCAGCGGCCAGTTGCTGGTGGTGCGCAGCGCGTCGCAGCGCATCGTGGTGCACGTGGACGACGTGGTCGGCAACCAGGAAGTGGTCGTCAAGAACCTCGGGCCGCAGCTCTCCCGCATGCCCGGGCTGGCGGGCATGACCCTGCAAGCATCGGGTGACGTGTCGCTGATCTACAACCCGGTGGCTCTCGCCACCCTCTACGGTGCCGCTGCCCGCACGGCCACACTGACCGCGCTGCAAACGTCGGTGTCCGGCGGGGCCGATGTGGCCCATGCCGACCGCATCGTGGTGCCGCTCGCGCCGCTGGTGCTGGTGGTCGACGATTCACTGACGGTGCGCCGGGTGACCGAGCGCATGCTGCTGCGCGAAGGCTATCGCGTGATGCTGGCCAAGGACGGGCTCGACGCGCTCGAACGGCTGGCGCTGGAGAAGCCGGCCATCGTGCTCAGCGACATCGAAATGCCGCGCATGGACGGCTTCGATCTGGTGCGCAATCTGCGTGCTGATGCTCGCTTGCACGACCTGCCGGTGATCATGATCACCTCGCGCATCGCGCAGAAACACCGCGACTATGCGGCGGAGCTGGGGGTCGAACACTACCTCGGCAAGCCGTATTCAGAAGAAGACCTGCTGGCGCTGATCGCCCACTGCACATCGGTACCGGTGGCGGCATGACTATCAAAGGCGCAGCTTCTCCGCCTTGACCACCGCGTAGCGTTCCAGCGTCTTTTGCCTCGCCTCATCGTGCTGCACCAGCGGCAGCGGATAGTCGCGGCCCAGCACCAGTCCGGCCGTCGCCATATCGAGCGGGCGCGCCGTCCACGGCGCATGCAGCGCGGCGTCGGGCAGCGCGGCGAGTTGCGGCAGGTAGCGGCGGATGAACTTGCCGGCGGCGTCGAATTTTTCGCTCTGGCTCACTGGATTGAAGATGCGGAAATACGGCTGCGCATCGCAGCCACTGGAGCTTGCCCACTGCCAGCCGCCGTTGTTGGCAGCCAGGTCGAAGTCGTTGAGGTGGAGCGCGAAGTA
>JANPNF010000240.1:0-3696 GCA_031427315.1 Burkholderiales bacterium
GGCTGAAGCTTTGGCGGGACGTGCAGGCATTCGCATGGCGGGGCTCACATTTTCTCTGGCGCGCTGACACCCAGCACCGCGAGCGCATTGCGGATCACTTGGCGGGTCGCCGTCAGCAAGGCAAGGCGCGACTGGGTCAGCGCGGCATCGTCGGCTAAGAAGCGTTCGGCGGCATAGTAGCTGTGGAAGGCGCCCGCGACGTCGCGCAAATAGAAGGTCACATCGTGCGGCGCCAGCGTCTGGGCCGCGTTCGACAGCATCGCTGGGTAGTCGGCCAGCTTCAGCATCAGCGCTGTCTCGGTCGGGGCGGTCAGGAATGACAGGTCGGCGCCGGCAATCGCGGCCGCATCGCCGCCTTTGTCGACGTACTGTTGGATCACCGAGCAGATGCGCGCGTGCGCGTACTGCACGTAGAAGACAGGGTTCTCGTCGTTTTGCTTCAGCGCCAGATCGACATCGAAGGTGAACTCGGTGTCGGCCTTGCGGCTGATCAGGAAAAAACGCACTGCGTCGCGGCTGGTCCAGTCGATCAAATCGCGCAGCGTCACGTAAGAGCCGGCGCGCTTGGAGATCTTGACCTCCTCACCGCCCTTCATCACCGTGACCATCTTGTGGAGCACGTAATCAGGGTAGCCGGGCGCGATGCCGACACCGGCCGCCTGCAGGCCGGCGCGCACCCGGGCGATGGTGCCGTGGTGGTCGCCGCCCTGGATGTTGATCGCTTTGGTGTAGCCGCGCTGAAACTTGCTAATGTGATACGCCACGTCAGGGACGAAGTAGGTGTACTGGGCTTCGCCACGTTGTGAGGATTTGCGCATCACCCGGTCCTTGTCGTCGCCGTAATCGGTGCTGCGCAGCCACAGCGCGCCGTCGTGCTCATAGGTCGCGCCAGCGGCGACCAGCCGCGCGACGGTCGCCTCGACCTGGCCCGCCGCATACAGGCTGGATTCGAGAAAGTAGTGGTCGAAGCGCACACCGAAGGCCTGCAAATCGAGGTCCTGCTCGTGACGCAGGTAGGCCACGGCAAACTGGCGGATGCCGTCGAGGTCGTCGAGATCGCCCGAGGCGGTGTGGGCCCGGTCGTCGGCGGTCACGGTTTTGCGCGCTGAAAAATCGGCCGCGATGTCGGCGATGTAGTCGCCGTTGTAGGCCGACTCCGGCCACTGCGCGTCGCCTGGCTTGAAGCCGCGCAGCCGCGCCTGGGTTGACGCCGCCAAGGTGGCGATCTGCACACCCGCGTCGTTGTAATAGAACTCGCGCTGCACCGCCCAGCCCTGGGTCTCGAACAGGTTGCAGATGGCATCGCCCAATGCCGCTTGCCGACCATGGCCCACATGCAGCGGCCCGGTCGGATTGGCCGACACGAATTCGACCAGCACCGGCTGGCCGTGGTCTGGCTGGCGCCCGAAACCGGACCCAGCGCTCAGCACCTCGCTCACCACCGCCTGGCGGGCCGACGCGCGCAAGCGCAGGTTGATGAAGCCGGGGCCGGCGATGTCGAGCGACTCGACGTGGTTTTGCACCGCCGGCTGCCGCTCGAGCGCTTCGATCAACGCCTGGGCGACTTCGCGCGGGTTCTTCTTCAGTGGCTTGGCCAGTTGCATGGCCGAGGTGCACGCCAGGTCGCCATGCGCAGCCAGCTTGGGTGACTCAAATGCAGCCCTCAGGGGACTTGCCGCGCTGACTTCCTTAATCGCTGTGGCAAGCGCCTTCAGCAGTTCTTGCTTCACTTCAATCATCAAAAGATTCTACGTTTGGCGCCCGTTTCACCGGCTGGCGCGCGGGTTTGAGGGGTGTTCTGGCGCCTGTTCGGCGCAATCGACAGGCACCGTCTGGGCGACCATGTCAGCGCACAACACCGCGTGCGCGGTTGTCACGCATTCACGCTGCCCACTTGCGAAGCTTGCCCATGGCCCACACCCCCTCTGCCCAGCAATCGGCCGATTCAGTGCTCGACGTCGTCACCGATTCCACACCGACACGCCCGGCTTTCCTGCCTGCGGCCACGCCGACACAGCCGACGCAGATCGGCAAGTACCCGGTGCTGCGCAAGCTAGGTGAAGGCGCCACCAGCGACGTGTACCTGTGCCGCGACGAGTTCCAGGGCCGCAACGTGGCGATCAAGCGGGTGCGCGCCGGGGTCAGCACCGATGCCGTGGCCAACCGCTACAGCGAGCGCTTCTTCGCCGCCGAAGCCGCGCTGGTGGGCCGCCTCGAACACCCGAATGTGGTGAAGATCTACGACGCCGTGTCGGAACCGGCGAACCAGTACCTGGTCATGGAGTACGTGGACGGCAGCACCTTGCGGCCGTACTGCCGCGCGGACCAGTTGCTGCCGCTGGAGCTGATTGTCGAAATCGGCTTCAAGTGCGCGATGGCACTCGGTTATGTGTACCGGCAAGGCCTGATCCACCGCGACGTCAAGCCCGCCAACCTGCTCGCGGTGCTGAACCAGGGCACGATCACCGATGTGAAGATCTCTGATTTCGGCAGCGCGCTGAACCTTGAATCAGACGTCACGCAGGTCTACCGTGTCGGCTCGCTCGCCTACATGTCGCCCGAGCAGCTCGACGGCAGCGCACTCGACAGCCGTGCCGATATGTATTCGCTGGGCGCCGTGCTCTACCACCTGATCGCCGGGCGGCCGCCGTTCGACGCGCAGGTCCAATCGGCCATGATGCATCAGATCTACCACGCCATCCCTGCCCCGCTGATCGGTCTGCGCGAGTGCGTGGGCACCGCGGTAGACGAGGTGATCCAGCGTGCGCTGGCCAAGGACCCGAAGGACCGCTACGCCGACTGGGATGCCTTTGCGCAAGCGCTGTCCGGTCTGATCGCCAACCAGCAGGTGCCGCGCGGACAGCTGCAGGGCGTGCTCGACTCGGAGCGCTTCAACCTGCTACGCAACCTGGAGTTTTTCACCAGCTTCGGCGACGTCGAGCTGTGGGAAGTGGTGCACCGCGCCAAGTGGCAACGCTTTCCCTACGGTCATGCGCTGTACCGCCAGGGCGAGGAGGGACGCAACTTCCACATCATCGCCCACGGCGAGGTCGAGGTGTACCGCGCCGGCGACAAGGTGGCGACGCTCGGCACCGGCACTTCAGTGGGCGAAATGGCCTACCTGGCGCCGAGCGCCGAACTGCGGCGTCACAGCACCGATGTGGTGGTGAGCCAGCCGGCGACAACCATCTCGTTCTCGCCCGACACCATGGCGCAGCTCGGCCCGGCCTGCCGACACCTGTTCGATGAGGCCTTCATCCGGGTGCTGGTGCGCCGTCTGCATGCGGCCCACGAAGCGCTGGCACACCCGCGACGCATTCTTTAGGCACAAATTGACCGAGCGCGGGTGTCCACCGCCACGCGGGGCCGGGCGTTGAGCAGACGCTGGCCGTGATGTCTGAGCACTTCTGCCCTGGTCGGCACCCACGTTCACAACATTCCGGAGAAACACCCCATGAAGAAAATCGCCCCTGTGTTGGCCCTTGTCGCTGCCCTGTTCGCAGCACCTGCCTTTGCGTCATCGCACAAAGAGGCTCCAGACATGAAAGCTCCCGTCGGCTGTGATGCCACGGCCGCCGAGAAGAAATTGTCGGGTGCGGCCAAGAACAGCTTTCTGAAAAAGTGCAATGCCGCACCGAAGACGGAATGCGACATGAAGGCTGGCGAGAAGAAGCTGGCCGGTGCCGCGAAGAACAG
>JANPNF010000241.1:0-12717 GCA_031427315.1 Burkholderiales bacterium
CGAACGGCGCGTTGCCGACGCGGCGCTCGAAGCGGGGCTGCATCAGCCAGATCTCGCGCATGTCGCCGCCCAGCTTGCCGCGCCCTGAGATGTCGCCGATGCGCGCATCGAAGATGGCCTCCACTGCCTGCTGAAGCGCGGCGACCGCTGGCTCGCCGCGGGCCTTCAGTTGCTCCCACTGAGACTGCACGTCGTGCCACAGCATGCAGGCCAGCATGAAGCTTGGCGCCACCGGCTTACCTTCGCCGACGCGGCGGTCGGTGTCGGCCAGCGCCAGTCGCACGAACTCGCGGTGCGCGGCGCTGCCCCGGCTGTCGTCGAGCAACGTGTCGAGCACCGGGAAGGTGCCGCTCGGCAGACCTTGCTTGCGCAGCTCGGCCAGGCTCGCCAGCGCGTGGCCGGTTTGCAGCAGCTTGATCATCTCGTCGAACAGCCGCGACGGCGGCACGTTCTCCAGCAGCGCCGACATCGCGCGGATCGGCGCGCGGGTTTTCGGCTCGATCTCGAAGCCCAGCTTCGCCGCGAACCGCACCGCGCGGATGATGCGAACCGGGTCTTCGCGGTAGCGTGTTTCCGGGTCGCCGATCATGCGCAACAGCTTCTTCTTCGCGTCTTTGATGCCGCCGTGGTAATCGACCACCCGCTCGCGCACCGGGTCGTAGTACATCGCATTGACGGTGAAGTCGCGCCGCGCCGCGTCTTCGATCTGCGGGCCCCAGACGTTGTCGCGCAGCACGCGGCCTTCGGCATCGACGACATGGCTGGGGCCGGTGGCGTGACGGCCTTCGGCCTTCAGCGTCTTCTCGTTGCCCACCACCTGTTCAGCGGCGGCTGCATCCATCAGCGCGCGGAAGGTCGAGACTCGATGACCTCGCTCAGTCCGCGATCCTGCCGACCCCGGCCGAACACCACATGCACGATGCGAAAGCGCCGGCCGATGATGAAGGCGCGGCGGAACAGCGCCTTGACCTGTTCGGGCGTCGCGTCGGTCGCCACGTCGAAATCCTTCGGCCGCAGGCCGAGCAGAAGGTCGCGCACCGCGCCGCCGACGATGTAGGCCTCGTGGCCGCCATCGATGAGCGTCTGCACCACCTTGGCGGCCCGTTCATCGACCAGCGACAGCTCGATCTGGTGTTCGCTCTTGGCCACCTCGACCCGTTTGCCGAGCACGGATCCTGCGCTGGCCTTCTTGGCCGGCTTGCCCATCAGTTTGTCGAGAAACTTCTTGATCATGTGAACAGATTCAACGTTGGCCAGCCGCGCTGGTGGGCCAACGCTAGCAGCGCAGGCGTCGGATTGGTCGCCACCGGATGAGTGGCTTTTTCAAAAAGCGGCAGGTCGTTGAGCGAGTCGCTGTAGACAGTGACGCGATCACAGTCACGCCACGATGCGCCTTGGTCGCCCAACCACTGCTCAACGCGCCGGGCCTTGCCTTCGCGGTAGCTCGGTGTGCCCTGAATACGGCCCGTAATGCTACCGCGCGCATCGCGTTCGAGCTCGACCGCGATCAGCACGGAGATGCCGAAGGCCGCTGCAATCGGTGCGGTGATGAATTCATTGGTTGCGGTGACCAGCACCACCTGATCGCCCTGCGCCTGATGCCTGCGCACCAGACCGCGGGCGCTGTCGCGCAACGCAGGCTCGATCACTTGCTGCATGAACTGCCCTTGCGCGGCAGCCAGCGCCTCCGGGGAGCGCTGACGCAGCGGCCGGGTCGCGAACTCGATGTAGGCGTGCACATCGAGCTGGCCAGCCTGGTACTGGGCGAAGAACGCATCGTTGTCGCGGCGGAAGCAGGCCTCATCGACCCAGCCGAGCGAGATCACGAACTCGCCCCAGGCGTGGTCGGAATCGAGCGGCAGCAGCGTGTCGTCGAGATCGAACAGGCAGAGGTTCAGGGCAGCACCCCGTCGCTGCTGCGGACGTCATCGGCAGCGCTTTCAGCCAGCATCTGGCGCAGCAGCGGTACCGTCAACGCGCGCTTGTGTACCAGGGCGAATTCGTCGAGTTGATCGAGCTGGGTCATCAGGTGCTTGAGGTCTCGGGCGTAGCGGTGCAACAGGTGGTCGATCACCTCTTCGGACAAAAACAGGCCGCGCCGGTCGGCCTCGCGGCGCAGCGCGGCCCGCGACTCGGCCTCGGACAGCGCCTGCACCGCCAACACATGGCCCCAGCCCAGGCGCGAGCGGAGGTCATCGCGCAGCGGCATATCGACAGGGGGCAGCCGCCCCGACGCGGCGATCAACGTGGCCTGCGCCGTCGCCTCAACGAACAAGCTGAACGCCGCATGCTGCTGCGGCGCGTCATAAGCCTCGCAGCCATCGAGCACCAGCAGGCTCCAGCTGTCGTCATGCGCCCAAGGCAGGGGCTGCGCCGCATCGAACCAGCCCGCGCGTCCACCGCGCTGTTGAACCTCGTGCACCAGGGCCCGCAGCAGATGGGTCTTGCCGGTGCCCTGCGCGCCCCACAGGTAGAGCGGCGTCGTCGGAGCACCAGGCTCGCACGCCACACGCAACTGGGCCATCACCATCGCGTTAAGTCCGGTGACGAAGGAGGCCAGGGTCGGTGGGCTGCTGGGGGCCATCGGCAAAGGGATCTGCTTCACGAAGCCAGACTCAATGCAGCCTCGGGCGTTCACCCCGGCGCAAGCGATCCAGCTGCTCGGCCATCACGCGGCTGTCGTCGGCATCGGGGCGATCGCGCAGGTAGGCCTCAAAATCCTCCGCTGCCTTGCCCGCCTGCCCGAGCTGGGCCCAGGCCCGCCCGCGATCGCGACGCTCTTCATGCGCATGCGGCAGCAGCACGATCAGCCGGTTCAGCACCGGCATCAGACGCAGCCAATCTTCGGCAGCGCTGTGGACTTCTTTCAAATTGCGCAGCATCCTAGCCAGCACCTCACGCGGCTGCGCAGTTTGCAGGAACAGACCCAGCGGGGCATCGAAGTCGCCGACCAACCCTTTGCTGATCTTGTACGGGCCGAGACGTTCGTCGAGGTTCTCTCGCGACAGCGATTTGCCGGTAAACGGATCGATCACGACCTCGCCGTTACCCGGTCCGTTCAGCCTGCTGATCTTGACCAGGAAATGACCAGGAAACGACACGCCGTGTGCCCGCAGGCCGATCTGTGTGGCCATCTCGTTGTACAGAATGGCCAGGGTGATCGGGATGCCGCAGCGCGTGCGCAGCACCTCGTGCAGGTAGCTGTTGCCAGGCTCGTAGTAATTGTTGACGTTGCCGCGGAAACCCAGCTCGTGGAAGAAATAGCGGTTCAGCCAGCGCAGCCGCTGCAGGGGAACCACATCGGCCGGGATGCGGCGCTTGAGCCTGTTCGCCAGTTCATCGACTTCGGCCAGCACCGCTTGGAGGTCGATCTGCGGATGTTCGTCCAAGCCGATCGAGGCCGCCGCTTCGAGAAGAGGCAAGCTGTCATCTTCGGCCACCAAGGCGCTGAAATACTCGAGCGCGGTGGGCGCTGCGTACTGGAACTTCCTGGTCATCGGACCAAGTGTACGGTGCGCGTTGCGGCGGTCGTGGCCGCCTTAGCCGCGGCGGGCGAAGTCTTTCAGGCGGATGCCCATCAGCCGCAAGGCCGTGAAGTAAAGCAGCGCGACGCCGCCCAGACAGCCTGCGAGCAAGCCGACGCGCAACAAGCGCTGATGGCCCAACGCGACCCAGTCGATGCCCACCGCAGCCGCACCGAGGGCCACACCCAGCAAGGCGCTGGCGCACAGCACCCGCAGGCTGAAACCCCACCAACCGGCCGACGGCACATAAGTGCCTTGCCGCCGCAGGCCGATCAATAACCAGCCGGCGTTGATCAGTGCGCCCAGCCCGATCGACAGCGCCAGCCCGGCGTGCCCCAACTGCGGCACGAACAGCAGGTTCATCAACTGCGTCAGGATCAGCACCACCACGGCGATCTTGACTGGCGTGCGGATGTCTTGTCGCGCATAAAAACCGGGCGCCAGCACCTTGATGCCGATCAGCCCCATCAGCCCGACGCCATAACCCATCAGCGCGCGCACCGTCTGCTGCACATCCAGCGCGCTGAACTGCCCGTAGTGGTACAGCACCGACACCATCGCCTGCGGAAAGACCAGCAAGGCCACCGCACACGGCAAGGCGAGCAGCAGCACCAGCCGCAGGCCCCAGTCCAGGTGGCTGGAATAAGCCGCCCGGTCGCCACTGGCCTGCGCGGCCGACAGCTGCGGCAGCAGCACCACCCCGAGGGCCACGCCGAGCAGAGCGGTCGGGAACTCCATCAGCCGGTCGGCATAGGTCAGCCACGACACCGCGCCCACGCCCACGTGCGATGCGATCTGCGTGTTGATCAGCAGCGACAGCTGCGCCACCGACACGCCGAGCAGCGCCGGTGCCATTTGTTTGAGGATGCGACCCACGCCCGGGTGGGTCAGCGCAGCGCGCAGCTCACGCCACGAGCCGCCGATGCGCGGCCGCATGTCGATCGCCCGCAGCGCCGGCCACTGCACCGCCAGCTGCAGCACGCCGCCCAGCATCACGCCGACGGCCAGCGCATAGATCGGCTCGATGCCGCGCTGCTGCAACCACGGCGTGAGCAGCCACGCCGCGAGCATCACCGACAAATTCAGCAGCACCGGCGTGACGGCCGGCACCGCAAAGCGCTTCCAGGTCTGCAGCACGCCAGCGGCCAGCGCCACCAGCGACATGAAGCCGATGTACGGGAACATGATCCGGGTCATCACCACGGCGGCGTCGAATTTTTCGAGCCCGGAGGCCATCAGCCAGACCAGCAGCGGCGCGGCGATGACGCCGACAGTGCAGGTCAGCGCCAGCGCCCAGGCCAGCACGGTCGCGACGGCATCGACCAAGCGGCGTGTTGCCTCGTCGCCCGCGGTGGCGCGGGTGGCGGCCAGTATCGGCACAAAGGCCTGCGAGAACGCGCCCTCGGCGAACAGGCGACGCAACAGGTTCGGGATGCGGAAGGCCACATTGAACGCGTCGGTGTACGCACTGGCGCCGAAACTCGCCGCCACGATCAGTTCTCGGCCGAGACCGGTGATGCGCGATGCGAGCGTCAGCAGCGAAACAGTGGAAGCGGCGCGCAGCAGGTTCATGGTGTCAACACAACGGGGCGGCGCAGTATAGGCAGCCGCCTGTTGCCTGCGAACCTTTGCGCAAACCGCCGCACCGCAGCGGCAGTTCGACTGCTATACTTGTATACTCTGCTTTCATCGCTCACAGAAGAATCATGGCCACAGCATCCAAAGCCAAGAAAAAAACCGTTCGCATCGCCTCCGGCTTGAAGCGGGTGCGTCAGGACGTAAAGCTGAATGCAGCCAACACGGCGCTGCGCTCGAAGTTCCGCACCGTCATCAAGAACGTGCAGAAGGCCCTGATCGCTGGCGACAAGGCCAAGGCTGCTGACCTGTTCAAGACCGCCGAGCAGGTCATCGATTCGGTCGCCGACAAGGGTCTGTTTCACAAGAACAAGGCTGCGCGCCACAAGAGCCGCCTGTCGGCCAAGATCAAGGCGCTGCCTGCCGCGGCTTGATCCTCGCTTCGGCATCTCACCAAAGGCCCGCTCTGCGGGCCTTTTGCACTTCGGCGCTTCAGTTTTCGGGTGGCGAAGGGAGCGCCAACGGGTCGTCGACCACCTGCAGCTTGTTGTCGCGCGCAAAGTTCATCACGAAGTCCCAGGCCATCGGCTCGCTGTCACGCAGCGCCTGGCTGACGATCACGCACTTCACGCCGCCGATCACCTGCGGTACGCAGTACGGCGAGTAGCCGATAAACGACGAACGGTCGGAGGCAGAACCCTCCGGGCGGAAGCACGACATCGCACCCGCCAGACGCTCCGCCCAATCGCTGGGCCTGAAGGCGTGGCCGTCGAGCGTGAGCCCTTTGATGAACACTTCGCGGGCGGGGGATGAACTCATGCTTCCAGTAGCGCAGACAGGCGGGCGAATTCCCGAGCGTTGCATTGCGCTTGTTTTTGATGCAACGCAACACGCATGTTGATTGTGCCGCCTGACAGACACCGGCAGGCCCGGCCGGGCATCACTTCAACGCCTCCTTAGAATCCAATGTGGTCGACTCTGCGCATGCGGTCACCTGTGCGCACATGCGGCCGCGTCGCGGCCACGGCACCCACCCTCCAGCATCCTGCGCACATCTGCCATGAACGCCCCCGACACCGTCATCACTGATCCCGAACCGCATGTGATGCACACCTACGGCCGCCTGCCGATGGCGATGTCGCACGGCCGCGGCTGCTGGGTCTGGGACACCACCGGCAAGAAGTACCTGGACGGGCTGGGCGGCATTGCCGTCAACACACTCGGCCATGCGCACCCGAAGCTGGTGCCAGCGCTGCAGGAGCAGATCGGCCGCCTCATCCACACCTCGAATTACTACGCCTCGCCGCTGCAGGAAAGCCTGGCCTCGACCTTGTGCGAACTGTCCGGGCTCGACCGGGTGTTCTTTTGCAACAGTGGCCTCGAGGCCAACGAGGCGGCGCTGAAGATCGCGCGCAAGTTCGGCCACAACAAGGGCATTGCCCGCCCCGAGGTCATCGTCTACGAGAAAGCGTTTCACGGGCGTTCGATCGCCACCTTGTCGGCCACCGCCAACCCGAAGGTGCACGCCGGCTTCGAACCGCTGGTCGAAGGGTTCGTGCGCGTGCCATTGAACGACGTCGCGGCGATCGACGAGGTTGCCAACACCCGGCCGAATGTGGTGGCGGTGTTCCTCGAAGTGATCCAGGGCGAAGGCGGCGTGAACCCCGCTTCGGTGGAATACCTGCAAGCCATCCGCCGCCTGTGCGACGAGCACGACTGGCTGCTGATGCTCGACGAGGTGCAGTGCGGCATCGGGCGCACCGGCAAGTGGTTCGCGCACCAGTGGGCAGGCATCCTGCCCGACGTGATGCCCTTGGCCAAGGGGCTGGGCTCGGGCGTGCCGGTGGGTGCGGTGGTGTGCGGCCCGCGCGCCGCCACGGTGCTGCAGCCGGGCAACCACGGCACCACCTTCGGCGGCAACCCGCTGGCGATGCGCGCGGGTATCGAGACGCTGCGCATCATGCAAGAAGATCGTTTGCTGGAGAACGCCGCCGTGGTCGGCGCGACGCTGCGCGCGGGACTGGTGCGTGAGTTGTCGGGCCTGGCCGGTGTGATCGACATCCGCGGCCAGGGACTGATGTTGGGCATCGAGCTCGACCGCCCCTGCAGCGATCTGCTCGGGCGCGCGGCCGAGGCCGGTCTGCTGCTGAGCGTGACCGCCGATCGCGTCGTGCGGCTGGTGCCGCCATTGATCCTCAGCGCAGCCGAAGCGGAGCAGATCGTGGCCCTCCTGTGCCCGCTGATCAAGTCCTTCCTGCAAGAACCGGCGCCGTCGTGAACACCCCCGCCATGAAACCCGGCACGACGCCGATCCGGCACTACCTTCAGTTCAAGGACCTGCGCGCTGAGGATTACGCCTACCTGCTGGCCCGCACGACCGAGATCAAGCGGCGCTTCAAGCACTACGAGAAGTACACACCGCTGGTCGACCGCACACTGGCGATGATCTTCGAGAAGGCCAGCACCCGCACCCGCGTGAGCTTCGAGGCGGGCATGTACCAGATGGGCGGCTCGGTGGTGAACCTGACGACCGAAGGCAGCCAGCTCGGCCGCGCCGAGCCCATTGAAGACAGCGCCCGCGTGATCAGCCGCATGGTCGATGTGGTGATGATCCGCACCTACGAGCAGACCAAGATCGAGACCTTCGCCGCCCACTCCCGCGTGCCGGTCATCAACGGGCTGACCAACGAATACCACCCGTGCCAGATCCTGGCCGACGTGTTCACCTACATCGAGCAGCGGGGTGACATCAAAGGCAAAGTCGTGGCCTGGGTCGGCGACGGCAACAACATGGCCAACACCTGGCTGCAAGCGGCCGACATCCTCGGCTTCACACTGCATGTCAGCACGCCCAGCGGCTACGAGATCGATGCCGCGGTGGCGGGCGTCACCAACCCCGCCTGCGTGAAGGTGTTCGACAACCCGATGGATGCCTGCCGCGGCGCGCACCTGGTGACCACCGATGTGTGGACCAGCATGGGCTTCGAGGCCGAGAACGAGGCCCGTCAGAAGGCCTTCGCAGACTGGCGCGTCGACCGCGACATGATGGCGGCGGCGCAACCCGATGCGCTGTTCATGCACTGCCTGCCGGCGCACCGCGGCGAGGAGGTCGATGCCGACGTGATCGACGGCCCGCAAAGCGTGGTGTGGGACGAGGCCGAGAACCGCATGCATGTGCAAAAGGCCTTGATGGAATTCCTGCTGATCGGCCGCGTCGGGTAGCGCCTGTCAACGCCATGGCCCTGCCCGACTCACTGCGCCACACCTTGCTGTCCATCCGCGATCTGCTGGCCACCGTGGGGCCGTTCGTGCTGCTGGCGCTGGCGCTGCTGGTACCGGCGTACTACGTGCTCGACCCCACACCGCCGCAGAAGGTGGTGCTGGCCACCGGTGCCGAGCAGGGGGCCTACCACGAGTTCGGCAAGCGCTACCAGGCGATCCTGAAGGCCTACGGCATCGAGGTCGAGCTGCGCAACACGCAGGGCGCGGCGGAGAACCTGGCGCTGCTGCGCGATGCGTCGTCGGGCGTGCAGATTGCCTTCGTGCAAGGCGGTGCCGATGAAGCGCCCGAGGAGGGTGCTGACGCCGATGAAGAAGCGCCCGCACTGGTGTCGCTCGGCAGCCTGTTCTTCGAGCCGGTTTGGCTGTTTTATCGGGAAGATGCCGCACAGCGCCTGCTGAAGTCCGACACGCTGTCCAGCCTGCCGCAACTGGCGGGCTGGAAGCTCAACATCGGCGCCCCAGGCAGCGGTGCACCGAACTTGATGAAAAAGCTGCTCGACGCCAACCACATGGACCCGGCGCAGATCACGCTGCAGCAGCAGCCGCAAACCCCGGCGGTGATGGCGCTGTTGGGCGCCGAGTCCGACGCGCTGGTGTTCGCCTCCGCGCCCGAGTCGCTGATGGTGCAGATGCTGCTGCAAACGCCGGGCATCAAGCTGTTCGACTTCGCACAGGCCGAGGCCTATTCGCGCCGGTTCCCCTTCATGAGCCCGGTCACACTTCCGCGAGGTGTGGTCGATCTGGCGGGCAACCTGCCCCCGCAAGACGTGCACCTGGTGGCGCCGACGGCCACGCTGGTCGCCCGCGAGGGCACGCACCCGGCACTGATCCAGCTGTTCGTGCAGGCCGCGCAGCAGGTGCATGGCGGCGCCGGCTGGTTCCAGCGCAAGGGCGACTTTCCGACCGCATTGAACACCGAGCGGCCGCTGGCCCAAGAGGCGCAGCGATTTTTTCAGAGCGGCGTGCCACTGCTGCAGCGCTATTTGCCCTTTTGGCTTGCCAACCTGGTTGATCGCATGTGGCCGGTGCTGGTGACCATCGTCGCGGTGCTGCTGCCGCTGTCGCGGATGCTGCCGCCGCTGTACCAGTTCCGCATCCGTTCGCGGGTGTTCCGCTGGTACGAGCAGTTGCGCGAGATCGAAGCCGCGGTCGGTGCCATGCCGTCGGCACAGTTGATGGACGACCTCGACGCGCTCGAGGACAAGGTCGGGCAAGTGAGCGTGCCGCTGGCCTACACCGACGAGCTGTACGCGCTGCGCAGCTACATCGCGCTGGTGCGCTCGCGCCTGAACACCGGCGTGCCAGGCGATGCAGTGGGGACGCCGTCTGCAAGGGCGCCGATGGAGACGCCAGCGACCTCCCGCGCACCGACCTGACCCGCTCGCATGCAAACCAACACCTCCCCGATTCGCCAGCGCATCGATCGCGTGCGCAATGCACTTGCGCAACACCAGCTTGCCGCCGTGCTGGTGCCCTCATCTGACCCGCACCTGTCCGAATACCTGCCTGAGCGCTGGCAAGGCCGACAGTGGCTGTCGGGCTTCACTGGCTCGATGGGCACGCTGATCATTTCGACAGACACCGCCGCGCTGTTTGCCGACAGCCGCTACTGGGAACAGGCCGAAGCCGAGCTGGCGGGCAGCGGCATCGCATTGGAAAAGATCCCGACCGGCGCGGCCACGCACACGACCAACTGGCTGGCCGCGCATGTGGCTGCCGGGCAAACGGTGGGTGTCGACGGCGATGTGCTGAGCCTCGCCACCGCGCAACTACTGCAACGCACGCTGGACGCCGCAGGCATCGCGCTGCGCACCGACTTCGATGTGCTGGCCGAGGTGTGGCCCGAGCGGCCCGGGCTGCCTGCGGCGCCGGTCTATGAACACCTCGCGCCGCACGCCACTGAATCGCGTACCGAGCGGCTGGCGCAGGTGCGGCTCGACATGGCGGCGCACGGCGCCACACACCACTTCATCTCCACGGTCGACGACATCGCCTGGCTGTTCAACCTGCGCGGCTCGGACGTCCCCTACAACCCGGTGTTCCTCGCGCACGCGTTGATCGACGCACAGCAGGCCGTGCTGTACATCGCCGACGGCAAGGTGTCAGCAGCCTTGCAGGCGGTGCTGGCTGCCGATGGCGTGCGCGTCGAGCCTTATCACCACGCGAGTGCGGCCTTGGCGGCCCTGCCCACCAACGCCCGCTTGTTGATCGATCCGCGGCGCATCACGCTGGGCCTGCGACAGCAGGTGCGTGACGTCGGCAACGATGGCCCGTGTGTGATCGAGGCCATCAACCCCAGCACGCTGCGCAAAAGCCGCAAGAGCGCGGCCGAAGCCGCTCACATCCGCGAGGCCATGGCGCAAGACGGTGCCGCCATGTGCGCGTTCTACGCTTGGTTTGAGCAGGCGCTGGCCGACCCGAGCAACGCAGGCCGCTTGACCGAGCTCACGGTCGACGAACAGCTCAGCGCCGCCCGCAGCCACCGCCCCGGCTTCGTCGGCCTGAGCTTTCCGACCATCGCTGGATTCAATGCCAACGGCGCGATGCCGCACTACCGGGCAACACGCGAATCACATGCGGTCATCGCCGTCAGTTCGGAGCAAGAAGGCGGCCTACTGCTGGTTGACTCCGGCGGCCAGTACCTCGTCGGCACCACCGACATCACCCGCGTCTGGGTGATCGGGGTGCCGAGTGCCGACCAGCAGCGCGACTACACGCTGGTGCTCAAAGGCATGCTGGCGCTCAGCCGCACGCGCTTTCCACGCGGCACGCTGTCACCGATGCTCGATGCGATTGCCCGTGCGCCGTTGTGGCAGCACGGTCTCGATTACGGCCACGGCACCGGCCATGGTGTCGGCTATTTTTTGAACGTGCACGAAGGCCCGCAAAGCATCTCGAAAGCGCTGCCCGAGGCCACCATGGCGATGGAGCCCGGCATGGTGACCAGCATCGAGCCCGGCTTGTACCGTCCGGGAAAATGGGGCATCCGCATCGAAAATCTGGTGCTGAACGTGTCGGCCGATGTGCCCGAGGGCAGCGCTTTCGGTGAGTTTCTCGAATTCGAAACGCTGACGCTGTGCCCGATCGACACCCGCTGCATCGACCGCTCGCTGCTGGGTGCCGGCGAGATTGACTGGCTCAACCGTTACCACGTCACGGTGTTCGAGCGCCTGTCACCCTTGGTATCGGGCGACGCACTGGCCTGGCTGACCGACCGCACGCGGGCGTTGTAGAGCGGAGCCCCCGCTACGACCCAGCAAAATACACAGAATCGTTGGCACACCCGCCGCTCACTTCCAACCAAAGGACCCACTATGCAAGGCGACCCGAAAGTCATTCAGTGGCTGCAAGCACAGCTGAAAAACGAACTCACCGCCATCAACCAGTACTTTGTGCATTTCCGCATGTTCAAGCACTGGGGGTTCGAGCGCATGGCGAAGAAGGAATACGAGGAATCGATCGGCGAGATGAAGCACGCCGACGCGCTGATGGAGCGGCTGTTCACCCTCGGCGCGCTGCCCAATCTGCAGGATCTGGGCAAGCTGATGATCGGTGAAACCCTGGTCGAAGCACTGGGCTGCGACCTGAAGTCGGAGCAGGTTGCGCAGGCCACGGTGAAGGATGCGATCGCGCAGTGCGAACTGGCTCGGGACTACGTGTCGCGCGACCTGTTTCAGCACATCCTCGAGGACACCGAAGAACACATCGACTTCCTCGAAACCCAGCTCGAACTGGTCGGCAAGGTGGGCGAGCAGAACTACTTGCAGTCGCAGCTCGGCGCCTGATCGCGCCAGCAGATCCATCTCAGCGCGGGGTTGATTTTTCGGTGCGCTTGCCAATGCGAAGTATTCGCATTACATTGCAGCATGATCATTTGCATCTGCCACCGGGTCTCCGACCGCGACATCGCCCGCGCCGCTCACCAGGGTTGTGAAAGCTTCGACGAACTCCAGTTCGATTTGTCGGTCGCCACCTCCTGCGGCCGCTGTCACGACTGTGCTCGCGAGACCTTCCACCACCACGCGTCGCAGCGGGGGCGGGGTCATCCGGGCGCGACCTGCGGCGCAGAGGTCACAGGTTGCCCGACAGCGCGCGCCGTAGTAGTCATTCGCCCCGTCGCCGCTCAGGCTGCTGGCGCTTGATGCGCGTGACCGCGCTTTTGCCCGTACTGGCCTGAGCGAGTACCCGGAAGGAAAGCACTGTTTTGGGCGGTGATCTGATGCACCTGGTTCCGCCCAACACCGGCGCACCTGCCACCGCCCGGTATCGCGAAGAACTCGAACCGCGTCGGATTTCCGTGCTCTTTCCGTACCGCTAAAAAAAAGCACCTGACGTT
>JANPNF010000242.1:0-14751 GCA_031427315.1 Burkholderiales bacterium
ACCATCAAGAACCACGCGTTTGAACCTAAGGAGCTTAAAGTTCCTGCCGGCAAGAAAATCAAGCTTGTAGTGGTGAACGAAGACGCGACACCGGCTGAATTTGAAAGCAGGCGGGGTGCCTGCGCACTTGCGGGTGATGAGCCGGCGAATCACCGGCTCAACGAGCGGGGGTTACGGGTTGATGCGCACACCGAAGCTCATCACCGCCGACGCACCCGCTGCCAGCGTGCCCACGTTGGCGCTCACGGTGCCGGTGCTGCCTGCCGTCGGGGCCGTGATGGACCCCTGGCTGGTCGCCGCGACAACCGCTGCGTTGTAGGTCGTGTTGGCCGGTGTGGCGTCGCTGACCACCACGCTCAGCACGTTGGAGGTGCCGACGTTGGTGATCGTCACGCGGTAGCGCACGCAGGCTCCGGGGGCCGCGCCGGCCGAGATGTTGGCGTTGCTGAATGCGCCGTCTGCGATGCCGTCGCAGGTGGCGTCGAGCGCCTGCTCTTTGAGCAGCACCAGGTTGCCGGCAATCACCGTGCTGGTGTCGGTGCTTGACACCACGGCGGGTGCGGCGACGCCGTTGATGCCACCGGCGGTGGTGACCGTCAGCGTCGTCGTGTCGGTGATGCCTGCGGCGGCGCCGGCCGTGGCGCTGACACGCACCAGCAAGCGCACGCTGGCACCAGCCGCGATCGGGCCGAGGTCGGCGGGTGCATTGACCACCGGGTCGCTCGGGTCGATCACGCCGTTGTTGTTGGCGTCGCGGTAGACGATCGAGCTGAAGGTGCCTTGGGTGTCGGCCAAGCCCAGCGCGATGGTGCTGGAGCCGCTGTTTTCAGTCACGTTGCCGGCGTTGGTCAGCGTGTGGGCGTAGACGATCGAGCTGCCCGCAAACACCTGCCCGGTGTTGCTCGGCGCGATCTGCACGTTGCGCACTGTGCTGACCACCACCGCGTCGCGGATGCGGTCGGTGGTGCCGGTCGAAGGCGACAGCACGCGGAAGAACAGGTCTTGCCCGGCACCGGGAATGGCGGCCTGCCCGGCCGGAATCGTGACGTCGGCAAACACCTGCTGGGCGGTGCCGCCGTTGACGACGCCGGTGTTGGTGATCACGGCACCGGCCGCATTGCGAAACACCACCGTCCAGCCGGCTGGCAGCACCTGGGTGCCGAAGGAGGCGTTGGTGCTGGCGGCCAGGTCGAACGTATCAGACACGCCGCTGGCGTTGTTGACGAACAGCGTGAAGCGCGTGGTGGAGCCGGGTGTGGTGGTATTGGTGGCTTGTGCCGACCCCTCAGGGCCTGCGCCGACACCGGTCACCCCGCCGCCGCCAAGGGCCGCGTTGTTGGTCAAATCGACCGAGTTGGCGACGATGGCTGTCAGCGTGTCGCTGACGGTGGCGGTCTTGCTCGGGTCGAGCTTCGAGGTCGCCGTCTTGCTGACCGCGTACGGGCCGCCGGTCGACGTGGTCGGCAGCGTGGCGCGCAGCACCACGTTGTAGGTCGCACCGCTGATTAGTGTGCCGGTGTCGGGCACGCCGTTGCCGTTGGTGTCGAGCAGCGGCGTCAAGCCGTCGGCCTGGTAGAGCTGGAAGCTGGTGCCGGCCGGGAAGCTGCTGCTGGGCAGCGTGATGTCGAAACTGTCGGGCGTGTTGCCGTTGTTCCTGACAACGTTGGTGAAGACCACCGTGCTGCCCTGGGTGGCGCTGGCGACGGTTTGTCCCGTCATCGTGACGGCAACAACAGGCGTCACCGTGAAGGCGAAGGTGTTGCTGTTGACCGGGCCGACGTTGGCCGCACCGTCGTTGTAGGTGTAATTCGCGGTGTTGTTCAACGGGCCGGCGAGCTGGCCGGTGGCGGAGGCGGTGGAGTAGCTGGCGATCGACACCTGGAATGTCAACGTGCCCGATTGGCCCGGCGCCACGCTGCTGACGACGCCGGTGGCCTGGTTGGCCGCGGTGACGCCGAAGTCGTAGGTGATGGTCGGGCCGCTGCCTTGCGCGTCGGAGCTGCTGGCATCGGTGAGCACGGTGGCGCCTGAGGCGCTCCAGCGCGCCGAGCCGGCCACGTAGCTCATGCCGGCCGGCAGCAGGTCGCGGATCTGCACCGCACTGGCAGCGGTGTTGCCGCTGTTGTTGTAGGTCAGGGTGACGGTGTGCGGGCCGCTGCCCGGCAGGCCCGAGCCGGAGCTCATCGACTTGGTCACGCTCACCACTGCGTTCGAGGTCACCGTGGTGGTGTCGGTCACGCTGGTCGAGACGCCGCTGTTGAACGTGCTGACGGCATTGACGACCAAGCTGTTGGTGTTGCCTGACGCGGCAGTGGTGGGCACCGTGCCGGTGGCCACGAAACGAAAGGTGTCACCCATCGCGAGCGCCGGGGTGGCGGTGATCGGGGTGGTGTTGTCGGCCACGCCGTCGCCGTTGGCATCGGCATAGAACACCACCGAGGTGAAATTGAACGCGCCCGATTGGGTGAAGGCCAGATTGAATGTGTCTGCGCCGTTGCCGGTGTTGGTCAGGGTGAGCGGGTAGCTGACCTGGCTGCCCACGCTGACAGTGCGGCTGGCCGACTGGGTCAGCGTCAGGCTGGCGACTTGCTGCACGATGGCCGTCACCACGTTGGAGGTGACGGTGCGCGACGCGTTCGATGCGTCGGTGTAGGTGGCCGAGGCCTGGTTGCCGATGGCCGTGCCAGCGGCCGGTGCGGCAAAAGCCGACGTCGGTGCCAGCGAGGCGGCTGCCGCCAAAGCCAACACACCTCCGGCCTGCGACAAGCGATGGCCGAGGCGGCGCGTGAGGTGAATCCAACTGAGCTTCATGACGGGTTTCCCTGGGGTTGCGTGAAGTTGTTTGAAGAACTTTGCTTGGGGCTTATCGGCAGCGATGCGCTCGACCCCAAGGGTTGCGGCGCGTGCATCAACGTGCGGCCGATGCGGCAGGTGTCGCCGCCACCACCGGCGTCGGCACCGAAATCACCCGTACCCGCGCGGTGGTCGTGAACGACGCGCCGGCAGCGAGTTGCTGCTCAGGCCAGCGCAGTGCGCGGTACTCCGCCAGCGGCACCGCCACCTCGACCCACTGGCCGTCGGCGCGCCGGGTCTTGCGCATCAGCGGCAACGGCGCGAATACCGCACCATCGAGGCTCGCCGACACCGTGCTCGGCAGCGTGCCGGTAGCGACCCATTCGGTGCCCGCCGGAATCGGCAGGCTGGCCACCAGACGGCTCACTGCGCGCGGCGTCAGGTTGCTGTAAACAGTGCTGTACTGAAGCAAGTCGCCGGGCTTGACGCTCTGCGCCGACGCCAGCGCCTCAGAACCGTCGGCCTGCTTGACAACGCTCGCGACCTTCAATTCGCTGGTGAGCCGGGTGTTGTCGGCGTGCGCTGTCAGTGCGGCCGACAACAAAACGATCAATGCAAAAAGCTTCATGGCTGGTGGCGCTTTCAAGTGAGTTGCCCGTCATCGACGCGAGCCGAGTGCGGCAAAGAAATGCAGGAAGCGTCTGTTTGGCTCACTGTTTTGGTGCGCCAAGTCAGATGAATGTGGGGGGACTGAGCATCACGGCCACGCGTTTCCCCGATCGCGGAAACAGCGGCTGTAATCGGGCGCAAATCCGCAAGCCGGTGCAATGCCTTGCCGTGCGCCTGTGCCGTCGACCGATCAACGCGCAGCGTGGAAGCGGTGCGCTTCCAGCATTCGCGGGCTTCGGGTGCTGCCCGGAAATCAGGCGGCCGCGGGAGCAGCCGCGGGGGTGGCTTTCAACGTGGGCTGCCAGGCAGCCGCAGCGAGATCGACTTCGACGTGGGTTTCAAGTTCGGCCAGCGCACACGCTCGGCCTTGGACCCATCGACATGCAGGGTGGAGTCGGTACGCTCACAGAACTGACGTTCCTGAAGTTCTGACCGGGAGTCAGGTGTCTGCGCGCGTTTCCCTGAGCCCGCTTTCACCGTAGGTTTCGCAGCGACGCTCTTCGTGGTCGGAACGCCCTTGCGGCTGGATTTGTGCATCGTTCACTTTCCGTGTGACGTCAACTGCAAGGATCGTTCAGCAACGCCACCAGCCCCGCCTCATCCAGCACCGCGATCCCCAGCTCATTCGCCTTGTCCAGCTTGCTGCCCGCCTCGCTGCCGGCGACCACGTAGTTCGTTTTCTTCGACACCGAGCCGGTCACTTTGCCACCCGCGGCTTCGATCATTTCTTTTGCCGCCTCGCGGGTCAGCGTCGGCAGGGTGCCGGTCAGCACGAAGGTGTGGCCGGTGACGCCTGCGATGCCGGTCGCATCGGGTGCCGCCACCGTCACGCCCTCGGTTTCCTCCCAGTTAATGCCGACGGCGCGCAACTGTAGGACGACCTCTCGGTGGTGCGGCTGATCGAAGAAACTGCGCACGCTGCGTGCCACCACCGGGCCGACGTCATTGACCTCCAGCAGTTGCGCTTCAGTCGCTTCGATGATGCGATCAAGCTGGCCGAAATGCCGCGCCAAATCCTTGGCCGTCGTCTCGCCGATGTGGCGGATGCCGAGCGCGTAGAGGAAGCGGCCGAGTGTCGTGCGCTTGCTGGCCTCCAGGCTGCGCAGCAGGTTGGCGGCGCTCTTGTCGCCCATGCGGTCGAGTGCACACAGCTTGGTTAAGCCCAGCGTGTAGAGCTCGGGCAGCGTGCGGATCAGGCACGCATCGACCAGCTGATCGACCAGCTTGTCGCCCAGGCCTTCAATGTCCATCGCGCGGCGGCCGGCGAAATGCAGGATCGCTTCCTTGCGCTGCGCCGGGCAGGTGAGGCCACCGGTGCAGCGCCAATCGACCTCGCCCTCCTCGCGCCCGATCGGGCTGCCGCAGACGGGGCACGCACCGCCGAGGCGTTGATAAAGATCGAAAGGCTCGCCGCGTGCGCCTTCAACCGCAGCGGGGTCGTGCACCACGCCCACCACCTGCGGGATCACATCGCCCGCGCGGCGCACGATCACCGTGTCGCCCAGGCGCACATCCTTGCGCCGCACTTCGTCTTCGTTGTGCAACGTCGCGTTGCTCACCGTCGTGCCGCCGACGAACACCGGCGCCAGTTTGGCCACTGGCGTCAGCTTGCCGGTGCGGCCGACCTGGATGTCGATGCCCAGCAGCCGCGTCATCTGCTCCTGCGCCGGGTACTTGTGAGCCACTGCCCAGCGCGGCTCACGGGTGACGAAACCCAGGCGCTGCTGCAACGCGCGGTCGTTGACTTTGTAGACCACACCGTCGATGTCGAACGGCAGCGCATCGCGCTTGGCGCCGATCGCCGCATGGAAGCCGATCAGCCCGTCGGCGCCCTGCACCACCGCCCGCTCGTTGCTGACCGGCAGGCCGAGGGCGGCCAGCGCGTCGAGCAGCGCGCTGTGCGTGGCGGGCAAGGCGCTGTTGCCCTCGCCACAGCCTTGCACCTCGCCCAGGCCGTAGGCAAAGAAGCTCAGCGGGCGCTTGGCGGCGATCGCCGGGTCGAGCTGGCGCACCGCACCAGCGGCCGCGTTGCGCGGGTTGACGAAGGTCTTCTCGTTTTTTGCGCCGTGTGCGATCAGCGCGCGCTGGCGCTCGTTCAGCGCCTCGAAATCGTCGCGGCGGATGTAGACCTCGCCGCGCACTTCGAGCACTTTCGGCGGCGCGTCAGTGATCAAGCGGCGCGGGATCTGCGCGATGGTGCAGATGTTCTGCGTCACGTCTTCGCCGGTCTCGCCGTCGCCCCGTGTTGCGGCCTGCACCAGCACGCCAGCCTCATAACGCAGGTTCATCGCCAGGCCGTCGAACTTCAACTCGGCGGCGTAGTCGATGGGCGGGTCGGCCTCGGTCAGCGCCCCTTCGCGGCGCACGCGCGCGTCGAACGCGACGGCGCCGCTGGGCTCGGTGTCGGTCTCGGTGCGGATGGACAACATCGGCACCGCGTGGCGCACTGCGACAAACCCATCAAGGACGCCACCCGCCACGCGCTGCGTCGGCGAGTCGTCGGTGCGCAGTTCGGGGTGCGCCGCCTCGAGTGCTTCGAGCGCCTGGAACAGCCGGTCGTACTCGGCATCGGGAATCTGCGGCGCGTCCAGGACGTAATAAGCACGTGCATGCTGCTGCAGCAGCGCGCGCAACTCGGCAGCGCGGTGCACAGACCCGAACTCGCTCATCGCATGCGGGTGCTGCGGCCGCGGGGGCTGTCAGCTGAACAGGCGCCGCGCCACCGCGGAGCCTGCGGCCAGATCGCGGGCTTGCAAGGCGGCGTACAGCTGCACCAGTTCGCCGTCGATAAAGGCGAAGCCCTCGGCCGAGAGCGGCTGCCCGCGGTCGTCGACGATGTCGGCATCGAGGTCCTGCGACAAGCCCAGCGCACTCGTCTGCCAGGCCGCAAACGGTGCGGCGGACGGGTCGGTTTGCGACACATCGAAGCCGAGCGCCAGCTCACGCAGCGCGGCGGTGTTCGGGTCGTCGGACAGCGCGGCCTGCGAATCGAAGCCGAGCGTCAGCACCGGCGGCGCGCCGTCTTCGGCCGACGGCAGCACCAGCCGGCCCGGCAGCACTCCCGGCACGAAGCCATGGCGCGCGGCCTGCTGCTGCACATAGCCGATGCTCCAGGCAGCGCTGCGGGCGCGCAGCTGCAGGGCCATCTGGGCGTCGTGCTCACCGGCGAAGGTATCGAGCTCGCGGGCGCGCGCGGCGACCTCGCGCATGTCAGGAAAGTCGGCCATCGCACCGAGTGCATCGGAGAAGACTTCGAGCTTCTGTACGAATTCAGAGTACTCGATCTCGTTCAAGGAGCCGGTGCGGTTGGCCAGTTGCAGGCCGGCCTGCAGTTCGCCGTAACGCTGGCCTGGCACCGGCGGCTCCCATTCGCCGCTGTCGGCGTTTAGGCCTTCAATAAAAAACGGCTTGCTGCCCGCGCGCCGGCTGCCCGGCAGGTGCGCCAGCACGGCGTCGCCGGTGACCGGCGCATCGAGTGTCAGCGGCACGATCACATCGATCAGCGCATCGACGCGAGGTGTGGCACGGCGCAGCAGCGAGCGGCCGGCCACGGCAGTGTCGAACGACAGCACGGCATCGCCAAGATGCGGCGCCACGCGGCCATTCGGATCGTCGAGCGGCGCGCCCTCGCCGGGCACCGTGTCGTGCGGCACCGCGCCCAGCACCGGCTCGCGCGGCTCGGCGCGCGTTGTCGCCAGATCGGCCTTCTTCGGCCCGGCCTTGCGCGCCTGCCAGGCACCGTGCGCGACCACGCCGATCAGCACCGCGCCGCCGAGCACCGCGAGTGCGAGCGTCAAATCAGGGGTCATGCGGCCTCCGCCAGGCTGACGGCTTCAGCCATGTCCACCGCGACGATGCGCGACACGCCCTGCTCCTGCATCGTCACGCCGATCAACTGCACGGCCATCTCCATCGCGATCTTGTTGTGGCTGATGAACAGGAACTGCGTGCTCTTGGCCATCTCTTTGACTAGCTTGGCGTAGCGCTCGGTGTTGGCGTCATCGAGCGGTGCATCGACCTCGTCGAGCAGGCAGAAAGGCGCGGGGTTCAGCTGGAAAATGGCGAACACCAGCGCGATTGCCGTCAACGCCTTCTCGCCGCCCGACAGCAAATGAATCGTGCTGTTTTTCTTGCCCGGCGGCTGCGCCAGCACCTGCACACCCGCGTCGAGGATCTCGTCGCCGGTCATCACCAATTTCGCCTGGCCGCCACCGAAAAGCGTCGGGAACATCCGGCCGAAATGCTCGTTGACCTGGTTGAAAGTGGTGCCCAGCAGATCGCGGGTTTCAAGGTCGATTTTGTGGATCGCGCCTTCGAGCGTGCCAATCGCGTCCAGCAGGTCGGCGTTTTGCGCGTCGAGGAAGGTCTTGCGTTCGCGGGAGGTGCTCAACTCTTCGAGCGCGGCGAGGTTGACGGCACCGAGTGCGGTGATTTCGCGGTTGATGCGGTCGATCTCAGTCTGCAGGCCATGCAGCCGCACGCCGCTGCTTTCGATGCCTTGCGCCAGCGCCTCGAAGTCGACGTTCGCCGCGACCAGTTGCTCCAGGTACTGCGCGCCGCCGAGCTGCGCGGCCTGCGCTTCGAGCTGCAAGGTGGTGATGCGGTCACGCAGCGGCTGCAGGCTCTGCTCGCGCGCCATGCGCTGCTCGTCAGCGCGGCGCAGCCGCAGCGTCAGGTCGTCGTATTCGCTGCGCTGGGCAGCGAGCGCGGCTTCGCGCTCCAGCTTCAGCGCCAGTGCGTCTTGCAGGCCGGCCTGGGCCGAGGCGTCAGTGAAGCGCACCAGCTCCTCGGTCAGCTGCACCTCGGCCAGCGCGTTGGTGGCCACTTGCTGCACAGAGGTCTCGATGCTGCGCTGCAACTCGCTGCGCCGCGCCGCCAGCGATCGCGAAGCGAACTGTGACTCCTGCGCTTGGCGTTCCAGGGTGCGCAGCTGCTCGCGCGCCGCGGCCAGCGTGCGCTCGCCCTGGATCACCGCATCGTCGAGTTCGGCGTGCCGCTCCTGCGTGGCCGCGAGCTCGATGTCGAGGGTCTCGAAACGCGCTTCGCCGGTGGCGCGGCGCTCGTTCAGCTCTTCCTGCTGCGCATCGATCTCGGCCAGTTCATCGCCCAGCTGTGCGGAGCGCGATTGCGTCTGCTCGGCCTGCTGCGTCAGCCGAAGCAACTCGACCTGCCATTGGTGCGCACGGCTCTGCGCCTCGGCCGACTCACGGCGTGCCGTGGCTAAATATTCCGACGCGTGGCTGTACGCTGCTTCGGCGCGGATCAGCGCGCTGCGCGCTTGTTCAGCGATCAGCGTCTGCGCGCGCAGTTGGCGGTCGAGGTTGTCGATTTCCTGCGCACGAGCCAGCAGGCCGGCCTGTTCGGAATCGGGCGCGTAGAACGACACCGCATGCGCACTGGCGGCATGGCCCTCACGCGTCATCAGCACCTCGCCGTGCTGCAAGCGAGAGCGCGCAGCCAGTGCGTCGTCGAGGCTGGCGGCGGTGTAGACGCCTTCGAGCCAGTCGGTGAGCAGCGCTTTCAGGCCGGCCTCTGTGTCGACATCAGCGATGCGCAGCAGATCGCTCAAGCGCGACAGCGTGGCATTGGCATTCGCCTGCGGTGTGCCGGCCACCGGCGGTGTATAGAACACCAGCTTGGCTGGCGGCGCATCGGCGGCAAAGGCGCGCACCGTCTCGACGCGGCCGACTTCGAGCGCATTGATGCGTTCGCGCAAAGCGGCTTCCAGCGCCGTTTCCCAGCCGGGTTCGATGTGGATGCGCGTCCACAGACCGGCCAGGCCATCGAGGCCATGCCTGGCCAGCCAGGGCCGCAGCTTGCCTTCGGTTTGCACCTTGTCTTGCAGCGCCCGCAGGGCATCAAGCCGGGCGCTGAAGTCGGTTTGCCGTGCGGCTTCGGTGGTGAGCTCGCTTTGGCGCGCGCGGCGCGCGTCGTCGAGCGCAGGCGCCTGCTCGCCCAGCTCGGCCAGCCGTGCGTCGGCGACTTCACGGGTTTCCTCAGCGCTGCCGAACTGCTGCGTCAGCTGCGCGATGCGATCGGCATCGGGCGCAGCCAACTGGCGCTTTTCTGCGGCCAGCCGGTCGCGGCGCGCGGCGAGTTGGCGGCTCTGGTCTTCGATGTGGCGGCTGTCGCCCGCCAGCACCTGGATTTGCTGCTGCACGCCAGCGACCAAGCTGCGCTGCGCACTGGCCGCCGATTGCGCCGCGCGCACCGCGTCTTCGAGGCCGGGCAGCCGGTCGACGTGTTCCTCGGCCTGCGCGGCCATCACCTCGCTGTGTTCGTCGGCACTGGCGATCTGCTCGGCCAGTTGTTCGAGTTCGGCTTCGGCCTGCGCAAGGCGGTCAGCCCACTGCGCGGTCTGCAGCACCAGCTCGGCCAGCCGCAGCTCGGCACGCTGACGGCCTTCGACCACATAGCGGATGCGCTCTTCGAGCCGGCTGACTTCCAGCGCAGCCTCGGCCAGTCGGCCCTGCGACGCGTGCAGCTCGTCGCTGGCGGCATAGTGCGCGTGGCGGATGGTTTCGAGTTCGGCCTCGCCCTGCCGCAACTCGGCCGTCTTCGATTCGAGCGCCAGCACCGCGGCGGTAACGTCTTTCTCGATGCGCTGCTGCTCGCCGGCCGCATCCCGATGGCGCAGGAACCACAACTGGTGCAGCTTCAGCGTGCCGTCGTCTTGCAGGCTGCGGTAGCGGCCGGCGACCTCGGCCTGCTTTTCGAGCTTGTCGAGATTGCCGTTGAGCTCGCGCAGGATGTCGTCGACGCGGGTCAGGTTGTCGCGGGTGTCGCGCAGCCGGTTCTCGGTCTCGCGGCGGCGCTCTTTGTACTTCGAGACGCCGGCGGCTTCTTCCAGAAACATCCGCAGCTCTTCGGGCTTGCTCTCGATGATCCGGCTGATCGTGCCCTGCCCGATGATGGCGTAGGCGCGCGGCCCAAGGCCGGTGCCGAGAAACACGTCCTGCACGTCACGGCGGCGCACCGGCTGGTTGTTGATGTGGTAGCTGCTGTTGCCGTCGCGCGTGAGAATGCGCTTGACGGCGATCTCGGCGAACCGACTCCACTGCCCGCCAGCGCGCGCGTCTTCGTTGCTGAACACCAGCTCGACGCTGGCGCGGCCCGCCGGCTTGCGCTGGCCCGAGCCGTTGAAGATCACATCCTGCATCGACTCGCCGCGCAGCTCGCTGGCCTTGCTTTCGCCGAGCACCCAACGCACCGCGTCCATGATGTTGGACTTGCCGCAGCCGTTGGGCCCGACCACGCCGACGAGTTGCCCCGGCAGCTGGAAATGGGTGGGGTCGGCGAACGACTTGAAGCCGGACAGCTTGATGGAATTCAGGCGCATGGGCGAGAGCGGATTCCGGCGCACTCCATCGATTGATAGAGCGCGTAAGTCGTTGATTTTGTTGATGAAAACCCGCTTACTTCCGGGCTTTTACAGCGGCTGATCATAGCATCGCCGGTGTGAGGAATTCACGCGGTTCGTGTGCGTTACCGCCCGTCACGATCGCTGCGACACCAACGGTCTATACCCGCAGCCCGCTGATAATTCGCCGATGAATCCCTTGCTCGCTTCGCTGCAGCCTTACCCGTTCGAGCGCCTAAGGGCACTCACCCGACAAATCACACCGAACGCGGCCTTCAAGCCGATCAGCCTGGGCATCGGCGAGCCGAAGCACCCGACGCCATCGGTGATCACCGACGCCCTGATCGCCAACCTGAAGGGCTTGGCGAGCTACCCGGCCACTGCGGGTGAGTCGGCGCTGCGCACCGCGATCGCGCAATGGATTACCCGCCGCTACGGCGTCAGCCTCGAGGAGACGCGCCAGGTGCTGCCGGTCAACGGCTCGCGCGAAGCGCTGTTCGCGTTGGCGCAAACGGTGATCGACCCGACGCGCGAGGGAGCCACCGTGGTGTGCCCAAACCCGTTTTATCAAATCTACGAAGGCGCGGCCTTGCTGGCCGGCGCCCGCGTGGCGTTCGTCAACAGCGACCCGACGCGCCAGTTCGCAGCCGACTGGGCTTCGGTGCCCGAGGCCACCTGGGCGCGCACGCAATTGCTCTACGTGTGCTCGCCCGGCAACCCGACCGGCTCGGTGATGCCGCTCGCCGAGTGGCAGATGCTGTTCGAGCTCAGTGACCGCCACGGCTTCGTGATCGCCTCCGACGAGTGCTATTCGGAGATCTACTTCCGCGACGTGCCACCGCTCGGTTCGCTGGAAGCGGCGGTGCATCTGGGCCGCAGCGACTTCCGCCGGCTGGTGGCCTTCACCAGTTTGTCGAAGCGCTCGAACGTGCCGGGCATGCGCAGTGGCTTCGTCGCCGGCGACGCCGACATCCTGAAGGCCTTCTTGCTGTACCGCACTTACCACGGCAGCGCGATGAGCCCGACGGTGCAAGCCGCCAGCATCGCGGCCTGGAACGACGAGGCGCATGTGGTCGACAACCGCGAGCAGTACCGGCAGAAGTTCGCGCAGGTCACGCCGCGGCTGGCCACGGTGATGGAGGTCTCGCTGCCCGATGCAGGTTTTTACCTGTGGGCCGATGTGTCGAGGCTGGCACCCCATGGCGACGATGTGGCGTTCGCACTCGCGCTGCTCGCTCAATACAATGTGACAGTGCTGCCGGGCAGCCTGTTGGCCCGCGAGGTCGACGGGGTCAATCCAGGGGTCGGGCGGATCCGTCTGGCGCTGGTGTCTCACGCAAGCGATTGCCTCGAAGCCACCGAACGCATCGTGGCCTGTGCCAATGCGCTGCGCGGCGCCTGATTCCCGCTTCCCTCATTTCACCGTCTTCTTAATTCTTCTGACCTGCCCATGACCGCCCACCTCCAAAGCACCATCGAAGCCGCGTGGGAGAACCGCGCCAGCCTGACCGCCACCAGCCACCCCGAGGTAAACGCTGCGGTCGACGCGGTGCTCTCCGGCCTGAACAAGGGCCGGCTGCGCGTGGCCGAGCGCCAGGGCGTGGGTCAGTGGACAGTGAACCAGTGGATCAAGAAGGCGGTGCTGCTGTCGTTTCGCCTGAACGACAACGAGTTGATGCATGCCGGCGACCTGACCTTCTTCGACAAGGTCAAAACCAAGTTCTCGCACCTCGACGAGGCCACGGTGCGCGCCTCGGGCGTGCGCATCGTGCCGCCGGCCGTCGCGCGGCACGGCAGCTACCTCGCGAAGAACGTGGTGCTGATGCCCAGCTTCATCAACATCGGCGCCTACGTCGACGAGAACTCGATGATCGACACCTGGGCGGCCGTCGGCTCCTGCGCGCAGATCGGCAAGAACGTGCACCTGTCCGGCGGCGTCGGCATCGGCGGCGTGCTCGAACCGATGCAGGCCAACCCGACCATCATCGAAGACAACTGCTTCATCGGCGCACGCTCGGAAATCGTCGAAGGCGTGATCGTCGAGGAGAACTCGGTGATCAGCATGGGCGTGTACATCGGCCAGAGCACCAAGATCTACGACCGCGCGACAGGCCAGGTCAGCTACGGCCGCGTGCCGGCGGGTTCGGTGGTGGTCAGCGGCAACCTGCCGAGTGCCGATGGCACCCACAGCCTGTATTGCGCGGGTGATCGTCAAGAAGGTCGACGCGCAAACCCGCGCCAAGACCAGCCTCAACGACCTGCTGCGCGCTTGAGCTGTTGGTCTGAGCTGCGCAACATCGACCGGGAGATCGAGATGAGCGGAAATATGGAGCGGGTGCTCAAGCTGATGTCGGAGAAGAACGCCTCCGACGTCTACCTGTCAGCCAACACGCCGATCCTCATCAAGATCAACGGGCAGCTGATTCAGCTGAGCGACCAGCCGCTGACCCCGGCGCAGCCGCGGCAGCTGTTGGCTGAAGTGCTCACTCCCCGGCAACTCGAAGAGCTCGACGATTCTGGCGAACTGAACGTCGGTGTCGGGCTGTCGGGCGTGGGCAGTTTCCGCCTCAGCGGCTTCAAGCAACGCGGCACGGTGGCGGCGGTGTTCCGCTGCATCCCGTTTGCCATCCCGACACTGGAGAGCCTGCTGGTGCCGCCGGTCTTGAACACGCTGGTCATGGAAAAGCGCGGCCTGATCCTGATGGTGGGCTCGACCGGCGCGGGCAAGAGCACCACGCTGGCAGCGATGCTGGAGCAGCGCAACCAGCAGATGGCCGGCCACATCCTGACCATCGAAGACCCGATCGAGTTCCTGTTCAACAACAAGAAGTCGGTGGTGAACCAGCGCGAGGTCGGGCGCGACACGCAGTCGCTTCAGGTCGGCCTGAAAAACGCGCTGCGCCAGGCGCCGGACTGCATCCTGATCGGCGAAATTCGCGACCGCGAAACCATGACCGCGGCGATCTCGTATGCGCTGTCGGGGCATTTGGTGCTGTCGACGCTGCATGCGAACAACAGCTACCACGCCCTCGGCCGCATTCTGTCGTTCTACACGCCGGAGGCGCGGCCTGCGCTGTTGTCCGACCTGTCGGCCGGGCTGCGCGCGATCGTGTCGCAGCGGCTGGTGCGCGCCACGGCCGGGGGGCGCATCCCCGCGGTCGAAGTGATGCTCAACACCAAGCTGGTCTCCGACCTGATCGATGCCGGCGACTTCGGCGGTGTGCGCGAGGCGATGGAAAAGTCGCTGGCCGAAGGCTCGCAAACCTTCGAGCAAGACCTGGCGCGCCTGATCACCCAGGGCACGATCTCGCGCGAAGAGGGCCTGGCTTTCGCCGACTCGCCGACCAACCTGATGTGGCGCCTGCAAAACGACATGTCGCCGGTGTCGCGCATCAGCGCGAAAAAACAGGAGCCGGAAGACGGCGCCAGCTTCACCGAGATCACCCTCGATGTGCGCCCCGAACCGATGACCACCCGAGCGGCACCGCTGATCGGGCTGTGAACCACCCGATCGGCTCTGACACCATGACACTGGAACCCTTGACCCGATGACGCTCCTGGCCCTGATCACGCGCGAAGCCGCCCGCCTCAAAAAGGCGGGCGTTTCATTTGGGCATGGCACTGCCAATGCCTTCGACGAGGCCGCCTGGCTGGTGCTGTGGAGCCTCGGCATGGAGCTCGACGCGCTGGAACTGCACGCGAAGCGCGAGCTGTCCGCCGAGGAGGAGTCGAAGGCGGTGGGCCTGGTGACGTGCCGCATCGAGACCCGCCAGCCCGCCGCCTACCTGACGCACGAAGCCTGGCTGCAGAACGTGCCGTTCTATGTCGACGAGCGCACGATCGTGCCGCGTTCGTTCATCGCCGAGCTGCTGGTCGATGGCGAAGAACAAGGCACGCTCGATGCTTGGCTCTCCGAGCGCACGCAGCGC
>JANPNF010000243.1:0-1950 GCA_031427315.1 Burkholderiales bacterium
CGAAGCGCTGCGTGCACTCGAACAGGCCGAGCCACGCTTGGCCCAGGTGGTCGAGATGCGTTACTTCGGCGGTTACTCCGAAGCCGAGATCGCCGAAACACTGGGCCTGACCGAGCGCACCGTGCGCCGCGACTGGGACAAAGCGCGGCTGCTGTTGATGAGCGCGCTGAAAACCTAGCGGCCGTGTCCGGTGCGGGCGCGGGAAAACGTCCGTACCCGGAAAGCCACGACCGAGTCCGCACCATGTCGCCCAGCCCCGCCGATCTTTCGAGCTTGAGCCGCCTGCTCGACGAAGCGCTCGACCTCGAACCGGCGCAAGCCCAAGCCTGGCTCGCGGCGCTGCCCGAAGCGCACCGTCACCTGTTGCCGCAACTGCGCGAGATGCTGGCCGAGCACCTGGCGCCAGGCCATGCCGGTTTCATGTCCGACGGGCCGAAGCTGGAAGGTGGCCCGGTTGATGAAACGGTGGCGCGGGTGGACGACCTCGTCGGCCCGTACCGGCTGATCCGCGAGATCGGCCGCGGTGGCATGGGCGCGGTGTGGCTGGCCGAGCGCGCTGACGGCAGCCTGAAGCGGCATGTCGCGCTCAAGCTGCCGCGCCTGGCCTGGGGCGCGGGCCTGGCCGAGCGCATGGCGCGCGAGCGTGACATCGGTGCGCTGCTTGAACACCCGAACATCGCGCGGCTTTACGACGCCGGTGTCGATGCGTTGGGCCGGCCTTACCTCGCGCTCGAATACGTCGACGGGCAAGCGCTCGACGCCTGGTGCGAAGCAAAAGCGCTCGGCGTGCCCGAACGGCTGCGCCTGTTCCTGCAGGTGGCACGCGCCGTCGCCTACGCACACGGCCGGCTGGTGGTGCACCGCGACCTCAAACCCTCCAACGTGCTCGTCACCGACGACGGCCAGGCGCACCTGCTCGACTTCGGCATTGCCAAGCTGCTGCACGAAGCGGCGCCCGGCGACAACGATCTGACGCAAGAGCAAGGGCGTGTGTTGACGCCGCACTACGCGTCGCCCGAGCAAATCCAGGGCGAGACGATCACGGTGGCTTCCGACGTGTATTCGCTCGGCGCGTTGTTGTACGAGCTGTTGACCGGGCGCCTGCCGTTTCACGCCACGAGTCCGGCGGCGCTCGAGGCCGCCGTCCTCGAGGGCGAGCCGCCGCCGGCCAGCAACCGGGCCCAGGACAAGGCCACCGCCCGAGCGTTGCACGGCGAGATCGACGCGATCCTGAGCAAGGCGCTCAAGCGTGTGCCGGAGCAACGTTACGCCAGCGTGGACGCGCTGGCGCAAGACATCGAACGGCACCTCAACGGCGACACGGTGTTGGCGCGGCCCGATTCGGCCTTGTACCGACTGCGAAAGGCGCTGAGGCGCAATTGGGTCAGTGTGAGCGCCGCTGCGGCCGTGCTGGTGGCGGTGCTCGTCGGCAGCGGCGTGGCCGTGCTGCAGGCGCAGCGCGCCCAGGCCACGCGGGCGATGGCGGAAACCGCGCGCGGCGAGTCGGAGCGCTTGATCGTTTATCTGCTCGACGATTTCTACCGCGAGCTCGAACCCGCGGGTCGGCTCGATCTGGTCGGCGAGATGGCCAAACGCGCGCTCGACTATTACCGCGGCCTGCCCGCCGAGCTGCGATCGCCCGAGACCGAACGCAACCAGGCGCTGGCCCAAGTGCGTTACGGTGCCGTACTGCGTGTTCAAGGCCGGATCGACGAGGCGCGCGCGGTGGTTGGTGCAGCCGTCACGACCCTCGATGGGCTGCGTGCTCGTGGCGACAACAGCGAAGCCGCTGCGATCGGCCTTGCACTCGGACTGACCGAGCAATCGCGCGCGGTCACGCCGGCAGGCTACGACCGCGACGCCGTGCCACCGGCCGAGCGGGCCGTGGCGGTGCTCGCGCCTGCGGCAGCAGCCAGCGGCGCGAGTGTCGCTTTGCGCCGCACCTACGCG
>JANPNF010000244.1:0-2290 GCA_031427315.1 Burkholderiales bacterium
ACCCAACGTCGGCATCGTCCTGCTCAATCAGTGGAACCAGGTGTTTTGGGGCAAACGGCTTCGATCTCACTCATGGCAGTTCCCGCAGGGAGGAATCAAACACGGGGAAACGCCCGAGCAGGCGATGTACCGAGAGCTCCATGAGGAGGTGGGGCTGACGACAGACCATGTGCGCATCCTGGCCCGCACGAGAGACTGGCTGCGTTACGAGGTTCCTGACCGATTCATACGACGGGAAGCGCGTGGGCATTACCGCGGGCAAAAACAGATCTGGTTCCTGCTGCAACTCACGGGTCGCGACAGCGACATGAACCTGCGCGCCACCAGCCACCCCGAGTTCGACGCCTGGCGCTGGAACGAGTACTGGATCCCACTGGATGTGGTGATCGATTTCAAGCGCGATGTCTATCAACACGCCTTGACCGAATTGTCACGCTTCCTGCCGCGTACTGCGCCATCGGGCCGGGCCCCGACATCCGGGCCGCAGCCGCCGGATCAAGCCGACGGCATTGACACCGACACACCGGAAGCGTCTGAGGACGTCCGGCCTACGGACTCCCCAGATTCAGAGAATACTTCCCCTGACAGCGACCGGCCGGTAGATACTTAATTATTGATGAGATAATTCAGTTTATTTCCAGTAAAAAATGTTCCCAAACTAGATAACAACCATATTATCTCGGTGGATCATTTCCGGCTCACCGCTAAAACCCAGTATTTTCTCGAACTCAGTTGAGGGCTTCTTGGCGATCAGACGGGCCTCACTGCTGGCGTAATTGACCAGCCCTCGGGCCACCGCTGTGCCCGACGGGTCCAATACGGCGATGACATCACCTCGGTGAAACTCGCCCTGCACCTCGACCACGCCGATGGGCAGCAGGCTCTTGCCGTTGTCGCGCAGTTTCTGCGCTGCGCCAGCGTCGATGACCACCGCCCCGCGCAGCTGCAGGTGGTCGACCATCCACTGCTTGCGTGCCGCCATCTTCAACGTCGGTGCCAGCAAGGCCGTGCCAATGGCCTCGCCAGCGCACAGCCGCAACAACACGTTCGGCTCCTGGCCCCAGGCGATCACCGTGCTGGCACCGCTGCTGGCGGCGCGCTTGGCTGCCAGGATCTTGGTGATCATGCCGCCCCGACCGAGGCTGCTGCCCGCACCGCCCGCCATGCGCTCCAATGCGGGATCGCCCGCATCGGCGGTGTCGATCAAATGAGCCTGCGGGTTCTTGCGAGGGTCTTCCGAGTAAAGCCCGTGCTGATCGGTCAAGATCACCAACGCGTCGGCTTCTATGAGGTTTGCAACCAGCGCGCCTAGCGTGTCGTTGTCGCCGAACTTGATCTCGTCGTTGACGACGGTGTCGTTCTCGTTGATGACGGGGATGACCTTCAGTCTCAACAAGGTCAACAGCGTTGAGCGGGCGTTCAGATAGCGCTCGCGGTCTGCCAGGTCGGCGTGCGTCAGCAGCACCTGGGCACTGCCCACGCCGTGCTCGCGCAGCTTCGATTCATACAGCTGCGCCAGCCCCATCTGGCCGACCGCTGCGGCGGCCTGCAACTCGTGCAGCGGCTTCGGACGCAAGACCCAGCCCAGTCGTTTCATGCCTTCGGCGATGGCGCCACTCGACACCATCACGACCTCGCGGCCTTGCCCAGCCAGCATCGCCAACTGTCGGCACCAATTCCCGACCGCATTGGCATCGAGGCCGCGCCCTTCGTTGGTCACCAGGCTGGAACCTACCTTGACGACGATCCGACGTGCCGCCTTCAACGCGTCACTCATGGCGCGAGGGGATCCTCGCTTGAAAAGCGCGGGTCGGGGTCGTCGGGAACCACGTTTTTCAGACGTGCCACGTGCTCGTAGATGGCGCGAATCAGCGGCTCGCAACCTTCACGCGTCAGCGCGGAAATCTGAAACACCGGGCCCTTCCATTTCAAGCGCTTGACGAAGTCGTCGACGCGACGTTGCCGGTCTTCCAACGGCACCATGTCGACCTTGTTCAGCACCATCCAGCGCGGCTTCTTGTGCAGCGTGGCGTCGTATTTCTTCAACTCGCCGACGATGGCCTTCGCCTGCGCGACCGGGTCAACCGCCTCGTCGAACGGCGCGAAATCGACCAGATGCAGCAGCAGATGGGTGCGCTGCAAATGGCGCAGGAACAAATGCCCCAACCCAGCACCTTCCGCAGCACCCTCGATCAAGCCGGGGATGTCGGCCACGACGAAGCTCTGCTCGGGCGCGACGCGCACCACACCGAGGTTGGGGTGCAGGGTGGTGAAGGGATAGTCGGCGATC
>JANPNF010000245.1:0-1944 GCA_031427315.1 Burkholderiales bacterium
GTTGGATTGGCAATCGCCGCCAACGCGCTCGAATCCGCCGGCAGCCACGACTCGAACGGCGTCAACTCGTGTCCGTCGGGCACATACCACTGCCGCGAGCCGCTGTCGAAGCGCGCACCCAACGCGCGGACCTTGCTGTTCGCTTTGAAGGGGACTTTGAGGAAGGTCGCGGCCATTGGGTCAGCCTTCACCTGCCGCGTCTGCCGGCAGTGCCGGCACATCCCATTGAAGAATCTCCGCGACCCGGCCCGTGACCCATTTCGCTTCCTTGCTTGAAACCGATTCAGGGGTTTGAAGCAGTCCCGCGTGGCATCGCTGGAGGATGGTTTCTCTGTCGAGGTCGGCCTTGAACGCAAGCGTCATGCAGACCTCGCCCACACGGCAGGCCAGGTCGTCACAGGCCTCGAATCGGGTCTCGACGAACTCGCGTGATTCGAAGGCACGACCGTTCTGGCTGTACAACGCCATGAAGGATTCAGGAACTTCGAGCTGACGGATTTCGTACATGCTGGCTCGCGCGGGAGGAGGTACAAAGTACTGGTTGAAAGCACAGTAGTGTATAGGCCGTCGCAGGGCTCGAACGAGTGGCTGGGGGCCGCTCGGGGCAGTCAAGCACGTGCACGCCGGCGGGGTCTCGGCAACGATGTTGCCGGGTGCATTGAGAGAACGGGTGGCACCGACGTCCGTTGCGGCGCCTAATGAGGCCGCTTTGAGACAGGCGACCCGGTGTCTTCAGGGGTCTCGATTAGCGAAGAACCTCAACAGGCTCACGTAGTGAGCGACCGAGGGTAGAAGATGGGTTCACCGTCACAGGAGGTGAACCATGACGATGAGTCGAGTGCAGTTTCAACCCGGACTTTCGACGGCCGAGTTCATGGACCGCTACAGCAGCGACGACAAGTGCGAGGCGGCGCTGATCGCCTCGCGCTGGCCTGCTGGCCTTGCCTGCCCGGCCTGCGGCTGCGGCTGCGGGCAGTGCAGCTCGTTTCAGCGCGAAGGCAGGCTGTACTTCCAGTGCACCGCCTGCTGCCACCAGTGCAGCGTCATCAGCGGCACGATCTCCGAGGCGACCAAACTGGGGCTTTCGCGTTGTTCCTTGCCATGCATTTGCTGACCCAGTCCAAGAACAACGTCGCGGCGCTCGAGCTGATGCGCTACCTGGGCGTTTGCTACAAGACCGCCTGGCTCGTGAAGCACAAACTCATGGAGGTCATGCGCGTGCGTGAGGACGCCCGCCAACTCGACGGCCGGGTGGAAAACGATGACGCCTACCTGGGCGGCGAACGCTTGGGCGGCAAGACTGGACGAGGCTCGGAGAACAAGGTGCCGTTCGTCGCTGCGGTGCAGACCACGCCCGACGGCCAGCCGCAGTTCGTGTGCCTGCGCCAGCAACCGTTCACGCACGAGGAGGTGTCGGTGTTTGCGGCGCGCTCGATCGCGCCATCGGCCACCGTGGTCTCGGATGGGCTGTGGTGCTTTAGTGCAGTTCAGATGGTAGGCGCCGACCACGAGTGCAGCAGCAGCGAGTACGAAGTGACAGCCGACGACGTCACGGCGGCCGAACTTGCAAGACAGCCTCTGTGGTCAACCCGCCCAGCGCAGGAACCAGCGCAGCGATGAGTGCACACCGCCGCCGAACCCGCTGGACTACCAAGCTCCGCTGCCGGGTCCGCCTTTGAAGGGTCCGGCCAGGTCGGGCGTGACCCAGCCGCCATAGAAGCCGCCGGGCTGCGGATGGACCCTCGCTCTACCGACAGTGCAGTCGAGGTGGTGGGCATAAAACGCCACACGGTCGGCGAGCGGCTCGGCACCTGCAATGGGTTGGGGGAAGCTCCTGGCGACCTGCACCAACCGGCGCGCGCCGTCGACCAGATTCCAGTAGCGCGCCGGCCCCTTCCACTCACAGGTTGAGCCGCCGCCAGCGGCGTGCAACAGCCCCAGTTG
>JANPNF010000246.1:0-6139 GCA_031427315.1 Burkholderiales bacterium
GACGTGGAGTTGGCTGCAGGCTTCTCGGTTTTGACGGGTGAGACCGGCGCGGGCAAGTCAATCCTGATCGATGCGTTGCAACTGGCACTCGGCGGCCGGGGCGATGTGGGCGTGGTGCGCGAAGGCGCGCAGCGCTGCGAGATCAGCGCCGAATTCGACACGCCTCCTAGCCTGAATGGCTGGTTGGCCGAGGCCGGCTTCAACGCCAGCGACACGCTGCTGCTGCGCCGCACGATCGACACCCGGGGCAAGAGCCGGGCGTGGGTCAACGGCAGCACGGCGACGATTGCGCAGCTGCGCGAGGCGGCCGATCACCTGGTCGACATCCACGGCCAGCACGCCTGGCAAAGCCTGACACGGCCCGCCGCGGTGCGCGACATGCTCGATTCCTACGCAGATGCCAACACCCAAGCGCTCGACAGTGCCTGGGCCGAGTGGCGCACCGCCAGTGACGCGCTGGCGCGGGCGCAAACGCAGCAGTCCGACATCGAACGTGAGCGCGAGCGGCTGGCCTGGCAGATCGGCGAGGTCGACAGGCTGGCGCCCGGCGCCGATGAATGGGCCGAGATGAACACCGAGCACACCCGGCTGGCCAATGTGCAGACCCTGCTCGACGCCGCACGCGAGGCGCTGGACGCGATCAGCGAGACCGACGACAGCGCCGACACGCTGACCGGCCGCGCAATCGAGCACCTGCGTGATGCGGCCGAGATCGATGCGGAGCTCGCCGCCGTGGTCGAGGTGCTGCAAGGCACACAGGCGCAGCTGCAGGACGCAGCGCACACGCTGTCGGGCTTTTTGAACGACACCGACACCGATCCCCAGCGCCTGAGTGAACTCGACGAACGGCTGTCGGCCTGGATGGGCTTGGCGCGCCGCTACCGCCGCCCGCCCGCCGACTTGGCTGCGCTGCTGGCGCAGTGGAAAGACGAGTTGCGCGCACTCGACGCCGCGGCCGACCTGGAGGCGCAGCAGGCGCGGCTGGCGCGAGCGCGATCGGCCTTCGAGGCCGAAGCCGCACGTGTGTCCGCGAGCCGCCGGAAGGCCGCACCGAAGCTGGCCGACGCCGTCACGCAGGCGATGCAGCAGCTCGGCATGGTCGGCGGTCGCTTCGAGGTGCTGCTGGCGGCGCAGCAGTCGCCGCAATCGTTCGGCATGGAGTCGGCCGAGTTCCTGGTCGCCGGGCATGCGGGCGGCACGCCGAGGCCGCTGGCCAAGGTGGCCTCGGGCGGCGAGCTGTCGCGCATCGCACTGGCGATCGCGGTCACCACCTGCCAGTTGCACCGCGGCGATGCCGACGCCGGCACGCAGATCTTCGACGAGATCGATGCCGGGGTCGGCGGCGCGGTGGCCGACACGGTGGGGCGCCTGATGAAGCAGCTGGGCGCCGATCGACAGGTGCTGGCCGTCACCCACCTGCCACAGGTCGCGGCCTGTGCCGACCACCACCACGTGGTGGCCAAAATCCCGACCGACGGCGCAGTGCGCAGCGAGGTCCACGGCGTCGCGGGCGTGGCCCGGGTGGTCGAGATTGCCCGCATGCTGGCGGGCGAACGGTTGTCGGACACCAGCCTCGCGCATGCCCAGGAAATGTTGGTGATGGGCCTGACGCCAGGTGCCGGCGCCAGGCCGACACGAGTGGAAAAACCATCATGACGTCGACAGAACGCAGCAGCGCGGGCGCGCCCGCCGAGGTCACGGCCGCGCGCGAGGTCGTGCTGGTCACCGGTATTTCGGGCTCGGGAAAATCGGTCGCGCTGCACGCGCTGGAAGACGCCGGCTTCTTCTGCATCGACAACCTGCCGCCCGAGCTGCTGCGCGGATTTTTGCAACTGGAGCACCGGCTGCATGACCAGCGCGTGGCGATCGCCGTCGATGCTCGCAGCGCCGGTTCGCTGCCGCACTTGTTGCCGCTGATCAAGCAGCTCAAGGGAGAGGGCGTGCGGGTGCGCTCGATCTTCCTCGACGCCAGCACCGACGCGCTGGTGCGCCGCTTCTCCGAGACGCGCCGCCCGCATCCCTTGTCCCAGGCGCCTCAGGGGCCAAGGTACCGCAACGACGACGACACTGGCTACACCATCCCAGGCGATCTCGACCTCGAACGGGTCTCGGCCACCGACGGCCACCGGGCACTGATCGACGCGATCGAATTGGAGCGCGAGCTGCTGTCCGGCCTGCGCGAGGTCTCCACCGTGATCGACACCAGCCAGCTGCGGCCGGCCCAGCTGCGCCTGTGGATTCGCGACCTGATGAGCGGCACCGGCAACCGCTTGACGCTGGTGTTCGAGTCGTTCGCCTTCAAGCACGGCGTGCCGCTGGACGCCGACTATGTTTTCGACGTGCGCATATTGCCCAACCCGCATTACCTGCGCGAGCTGCGGCCGCAGGACGGCCGCGATGCGGCGGTGGTCGCCTACCTCGAAGCGCAGCCCGATGTGGTTGAGATGCTGGCGCAGATCGATACCTTTCTGGCGCGCTGGCTGCCCGCCTTCAATAACGACCAGCGCAGCTACCTGACGGTGGCCATCGGTTGCACCGGCGGGCAGCACCGCTCGGTGTACTTCGCCGAGATGCTGGCGCGCCGCTTTGCACGCCGCACCGTCACGCTGATCCGCCACCGCGAGCTCGACGCGCGCGACTGAGCTCCACAGTGGTGCCGAACTGGCGAGTTAACTCAGCAGCAGTTTGCGCAGCGGCGCGGGCAGGCCGGCGGCCAGGGCCTCGTCTTGTGCGAACCACCGTCCGGTCGGCCACGTGGCAACGATGGCACCGGCTGCCGTGTCGTCAACATCCGGCGGCAAAGTCCAGCGCACGGGGTGCAAGGTCCAGTCGAGGTGGGTCAGCACATGGGTGAACGAGGTGAGCGTGTCGGCGTGGCCGGGCCACGTGACGCAGCGCCGTTCGAAGTCGGCGGCCGTGTCGAACTCCGGCAGGCTCCACAGCCCGGCCCACACGCCCTGATCGGGCCGTTGCACCAGCCACACGCGGTCGTGCCAGCGCAGCCACAACCACACATGTTCGCGCTGGCCACGCTTGAGCTTGCGTGTCTTGACCGGAAAGCGCGCCTGCGTCTGCGTGGCAGCCGCGATGCAGCGCTCACGCACCGGGCACAGCAGGCACTGCGGCGCACGCGCGCTGCACAGCGTCGCCCCCAGGTCCATCAAGCCCTGCGTGTACGGCTCGATGCCATGTTCAGGCAGCAGCGCGGTGGCCTGGGCCCACAGGGCGCGCTCTTGCGCAGCCTGGGCCAGATCACCGTCGAAGCCGAGTACGCGCGTCAGCACCCGCTTCACATTGCCGTCGAGGATCGCCACCCGCTCGCCGAAGCAGAACGCGGCCACCGCCGCTGCCGTGGAACGGCCGATGCCGGGCAGGCTTTGCAGCTGCTCGCTGGAGCTCGGAAACTGCCCACCGTGCTCGGCCACCACCGCCTGCGCGCAGCGGTGCAAGATGCGGGCGCGGCTGTAATAGCCCAGGCCGCTCCACAGGCCCAGCACCTCGTCCTGCGACGCCGCTGCCAGCGCAGCCACCGTTGGGAAGCGCTGCAGGAAGCGGTCGTAGTACGCCAGCACCGTGGTCACCTGCGTTTGCTGCAGCATGATTTCCGACAGCCAGACACGGTACGGATCGCGGGTGTGCTGCCACGGCAGGCCGTGGCGGCCGTGCTGCTGCTGCCATTCGACGAGCAACGCCGAGAACGCCACCGGCGGCGTCATTCAGGCGTGCGCCTGGCGAACCGAGATGAACTCGTCGAAGGGCAACGAGACGTCGATGTCGCCGTCGGACGCCACCGCCGCGGCGGCACTGGCCAGCACCGCCTGCGCCACGACCTTCAGGCGCTCGATGCGGGTTTGTAGCTGGGCGTCTTGCTGTTCGAGGTTGGCGATGCGCAGCTCCAACTCATCGGAAGCACCGCGGATGCGCGACAGCGCTGCAGCCCGTTTCTGGAAGCTGCGCCGGCGTTCGTGCAGCTGCACCTCGACGTGGGTTGTTATCGCGCCATTCCACGACTCGATGCTGACGCGCGCGCCGTCCCAGGCGGAGTCCAGCCGCGCCAGCAGCATGCGGCGGAACTGCGCCATGAACTGCGGCTGCGATAAGCGCAAGGCATGGCCCAGCCCGAGGTACTGCGCATAGCTGCGCTCGATGGCATTCAACTCGTCAGAAAACCGTGCCAAATCGGGGCCCGGCATCAACACCAGGCCGAAACCGAACTCGGCGTTCAAGTGGCTGAACGTGCCGGCAAGCATGTCGCGGATTTCCTGGGCATGTTGGCCGGCTGTCGTGAAGCGCGTTCGCAGCCGCGTGCAGGCCGCGACAAACGCCTTGCGGGCGCCGAGCTTGAGCACACTGGCCTTGATCTCGGCCACGAGACCATCGACCTCCGTCTTGAGGTGATCCTCCGACAGCCCATCGAGCGCGGTGTCGAGCAGGCGCGAATGCAGGCCGCGCAAAGCGACCAGCCGCGAATGGCAGTGCTCGAATTCGAGCGCCTCCTGCTCGATGCGCTGGCGGATCGTGCGCAGCCGACCGCTGCTCTTGCCGCGCAGGCCGCGCAGTTCGAGCATCTGTTCCGCGATCTGTCGGCGCGCATCGCCGAGCCGACGCGACGCCCGCTGCTGCAGTTGCGAGACAGCCTCGTCGATCAAATGCCGCAGCACCTGCTGCCGTTGCGGCAGCAGCTCGGCAGACAACGCCGCTTCGAATTCGGCAATGCGGCTGGCAGCCACGCTAGCGACATCGGACTCGACGCGCGCGACCAACGCCTGCCGCGCCGACAGTGCAAACACACGCTGTACAGGCACGCCCAGCAGCCGTGCGGTGGCACTGCGCTGCGCCTCGATGTGCGTGGCCACTTGCGATGGCGTCAGCAAGGGGTCACGCAGCGCGTCGATCTTGTTGAGCACGACAAAGGTGGCGCCCTGGCGGCTGCCCAGGTGATCGCGCCAGATGGCCATATCGGACTGCGTCACGCCGGTGTCGGCACCGACCATGAACACGGTGGCATGCGCTGACGGCAGCAGGCTCAGGGTCAGCTCGGGCTCGGCCCCGAGCGCGTTGAGCCCCGGGGTGTCCAACACCACCAGGCCCTGACGCAGCAAGGGATGCGGGTAGTTGACCAGCGCATGGCGCCATGCCGGCACCTCGATGCGGCCACGGTCGTCGGGCGTCGGGTTGTTCTCGCCATTTGATTCGTCCCACAGACCGAGCGCCAGCGCCTTGGCAATCGACACCCGCTGGGTGCCCATCACCTCCTGGAGTGCACTCGACAAATGTTCGGGGCGTGCCGCGTCGAGCGGCACATGTGTCCACGCCTGGGGATCGCGCCGCAGTTCGGCCAGGGGCGTGCCGGTCAGCCGGGTGGCAATCGGCAACAGCGACACCGTGATCGGCTGCGCCGGGTCGTGCGAGAGCTCGACCGGGCACATCGTCGTGCGCCCCGGTGTGGCCGGCAGCACGCGGCGCCCGGTGTCGGCAAAGAAGATCGCGTTGATGAGTTCCGATTTTCCGCGCGAGAACTCGCCGACGAAGGCCACGATCAGCTTGTCGGTGGAGAGCCGCTGGCGCAGTGAGTCGAGCTGCAACTGCTCGGTGGCGTCGGGCGGGCCTTGCTCCGCCAGAAAAGCGGCCAGACCGTCCAGACGCGCACGAACCGCATCGCGCCATTGGTTGAGTTCATCGAAGCGGCCGGAAAAAGCGGAGGTCATGGCACGATCGGAAGGTGTTGCGGGAGTCGGGCAATGCCGCGACCCTTTCGGGCTTCGAGCACCTTCATGCTAGGGCAAGCCAGTGCCCGGGCATCGCGAGAAACGACGGGTGACTCGCCCTTTTATACGCAGGTGCTCAACGCGCGGTAGTCAGCGCCCGTGGTTCACGCCCGATCGTCAACGCTTTTGACAACCAGGGCAAAAGAACGTCGAGCGCTGACCCTGCACGATGCGCCGCACCGGCACGGCGCACGCGGTGCACGGCTGCCCGGCGCGGCCGTACACCTGGACGCTCAGCTGGAACTGGCCAGCCATGCCGTGCGCGTCGCGGAAATCACGCAGTGTCGAGCCGCCGAGGTCGAGCGCGGCTTGCAGCGTCTGCCGTATCGCCTGCGCCAAGCGCTGGCAGCGCGGGCGGCTCAGCCGGTCGC